>CAZTMF010000306.1:0-4449 GCA_964614675.1 uncultured Caulobacteraceae bacterium
CGGCGACCAGGGCGATGGAGCCGAACAGGAGCCCGGCCACGATCTCGATCAGCATCATGGCGCCGCAAAGCACGATCACCAGCCAGGCGCGCCGCTCGTTGCGCTCGTGCGAGTCGCCCAGGAACACGTGGTCGTGGCGGAGCCCCTCGAGAACGGTGTCGGTCATGACGACGAAGCTCCGGGTACGGACATAATGGCTCAGGTCAGATAGGCGTGGACGATCCCGACCAGCTCTTCGGCGGCCTGGACCCGGGGATCGTCGCGAGGCGCCTGGGGATCGACCATGTGCTCGCGGATGTGGTCCTCGATCACCTCGGCGATGAAGCCGTCCATGGCGCCGCGGCAGGAGGTGGCCTGCTGCAACACCCTGGCGCACTCGCCGTCGGCCTCTACGGCGCGCTCGATCGCCTCCAGCTGGCCGCGGATGCGCCGCAGCCGGTTCAGCAGCTTCACCTTCTCCTTGGCGACGTGTGCCAATTGTCATCTCCGCGCGGTTGATAACATACCCCCCTATACTATATGGGCGGCCCCGCAAAGGGCGGAGGGCGACATGGAACGGTGGATCTCGAGAGCGGCGGGGTTCGGCGTCTTGGCCGCGATCCCGCTCGCCGCGGCGGGGGCCGAACCGGCGCCGGCGGGCGACGCCGCGCAGGACTGGGCGATCCACGGCCAGGCGACCCTGACCTGGCAGGGGCATCCGGCCTTCCAGTCCCCCTACAGCGGCGCCAACAGCCTGAACCCGTCCGCCAATGGCCGCGAGACCTTCGACGCCACCCTCTATGCCGGGGTGCGGCCCTGGGCGGGGGGCGAGATCTGGATCGATCCCGAGATCGATCAGGGTTTCGGCCTTTCCAACACCCTGGGCGCGGCCGGCTTTCCGAGCGGGGAGGCCTACAAGATCGGCCAGGCGGCGCCCTACGCCCGCCTGCAGCGGCTGTTCCTGCGCCAGACCTTCGGCGGCGGGGGCGGAGGGGAGAAGGTCGATCCCGATCTCAACCAGCTCGGCGGCTCGCGGTCGTCCGACCGACTGGTGCTCACCATCGGCAAGTTCGGCGTCCCCGATGTGTTCGACGCCAATTCCCTGGCTCACGATCCGCGCCAGGACTTCCTGAACTGGTCGCTGATCGACGCCGGATCCTTCGACTATGCGGCCAATGCCTGGGGCTACACCGTGGGCGCCGCCGCGGAGTGGTATCGGGGCCCCTGGACACTCAGAGCCGGCGCCTTCGCTCTCTCCAAGGTCCCCAACAGCACCGAGATCGACTGGAGCCTCCACCAGTTCCAGCTGGTGGGAGAAGTGGAGCGCCGCTACCGGATCTCGGGCCGTGAAGGCGCATTGAAGCTGACCGGCTTCCTGAGCCGCGGCCGCATGGGCCGTTTCGAGGACGCCGTCGCCCTGGCCCAGGCCTCAGGCCAGCCCGCGGACGTGGGGCTGGTGCGCCGCTACGGGAGCCGCACGGGCCTCAGCTTCGACCTGGAACAGAGCCTGACCTCCGACCTCGGCGTCTTCGTCCGGGGCGGCGTGGCCGGCGGCTCGGTGGAGCCCTACGAGTTCTCCGACATCGACCACACCCTGTCAGGAGGCCTGTCGCTCGCCGGCTCCGCTTGGGGGCGCAAGGACGACCGGGTCGCCATCGCCGTCGTGATCAACCAGATCTCCGAGGCCCACCAGGCCTACCTGGCGGCGGGCGGCCTGGGCATCCTCGTGGGCGATGGCCAGCTGCCGCATCCCGGCGCCGAGCACATCCTGGAGAGCTATTACAGCTTCGCCGCGCGGGGGCCGGTCAGGATCAGCCTCGACTACCAGTTCATCGACAACCCCGCCTACAACCGCGACCGGGGCCCGGTGTCGGTGCTCGGCGTGCGGCTGCACGGACAATTCTGACCCCGCTAGCCGGGGTTCTCCAGCGAGAAGCGGTCGGCCGCCTCGTGGTAGGCGAAGACCTCGGCGTAGCGGCCCCAGCTGGTGATGGCCTTCAGGGTCTGCTCGGCATAGTCCTCGGACATGTAGTCTTCCAGCTCGTCGCGGAAGCGGCGGGCCGGCGCTTCCTTGCTGGGCCGCTCGTCGAGCACCCGGCGGATGTGGGTGGCGAGCGGAACGTAGCTCAACAGGTGCCGGGCGAAGAGCTGCTTGCGCGCGTCCACGTCGGCGGCGACATAGCGGCGGCCCGCCGGCGTCAGGCGGATGTCGCCGCCTCCGAGCTCGGCGAACCGCATCAGCTGCAGCGTCTCGGCCACCGGGAACAGCTCGTCGATCTCCATCATGAGCTCGTTGGCTAGGTCAGGCAGGTCGGCCTTGCCGCCGAACATGGGTTCGGCGATCTGCTCCATCAGGCCGGCCAGGAGGTTGGTGTTCACTTCCGGCAGCACCATCCCGATGCCGGTGCCGGGGAACAGGCCGTCGCCGATGGGGCTGGCCCCCGTCTTGACGGTCATCCGGGCGTAGATGTCCTCCACCAGCGCCCGGAAGGCCGGGGATTGCCGGCTGCGGGGCTGGGGCAAGTCGACCTTGATCTCGGCGGCGATGCGGCCGGGATTGGACGAGAACACCAGGATGCGGTCGCACATCAGCACCGCCTCCTCGATGTTGTGGGTGACCATCAGGATCGACTTGATCGGCATCCGGCCCTCGCACCACAGGTCCAGGAGGTCTGTGCGCAGGGTCTCGGCGGTCAGCACGTCGAGGGCCGAGAAGGGCTCGTCCATCAGCAGGATCGAGGGATTGACCACCAGGGCCCGGGCGAGGCCCACCCGCTGGCGCATCCCGCCCGACAGCTCCTTGGGATAGGCGTTCTCGAAGCCGTCCAGGCCGATCAGGTCGATGGCCTCCAGCGCCCTACGCTTGCGCTCGGCGACAGGAACGCGCCTGGCCTCCAGCCCCAGCTCCACGTTCTGCTGCACCGTCAGCCAGGGAAAGAGGGCGAAGCTCTGGAACACCATGGCCACCGAGGTGGCTCCTTCGATGTCCGAGCATACGGGGAAGACGACCTCACCTTCGGTCGGGCGGATCAGGCCGGCGATCGAGCGCAGCAGGGTCGACTTGCCCGAGCCCGAGCGGCCGAGCAGTCCGACGATCTCGTTCTCTCGCAGGGTCAGGTTCACGTCGTCGAGGATCACCGGCCCCGAGCTGCGGTCGCCATAGACATGGCGGACCCCGTGCACTTCGACGAGGGGCGCATCCACGGTCTGCAGCATGGCGGTCACTCCTTAGTCCAGGCGCAGCCGGCGCTCGGCGAGACCGTAGAGCGGCCTCCAGAGCAACCTGTTCAGCGTGATGACGAAAAGCGACATGATCGCGACGCCCAGACCCACCCGCGGCAGGTCGCCGGAGGCGGTGGCGTCGGCGATGAACGATCCCAGGCCCTTGGCCGCCAGATGGGTTCGGCCCCAGCTGACCGACTCGGCCACGATCGACGCGTTCCACGAACCGCCCGAGGCGGTGATCGCGCCCGTCACGTAATAGGGGAAGATCCCCGGCAGGCCGATCTGCCGCCACCACTGCCAAGAGCGTACGCCGAATATCGCGCCCGCTTCCTTCAGGTCGGTGGGGATCGCGCTAGCGCCGGCGATCACGTTGAACAGGATGTACCACTGGGTTCCCAGCACCATCAGGGGCGAGAGCCAGACGTCCGGGTTCAGACGAAACGAGACGATCAGCACGACCGCCGCCGGGAAGAGGACATTGGCGGGGAAGGCGGCGAGGAACTGGGCGAAGGGCTGGACCCGCTCGGTCCAGGCGGGCCTCAGGCCGATCCAGACGCCGATCGGGACCCAGATGGCGCTGGCGATGGCGATCAGCACCAGGACGCGGATCAGGGTCAGGACGCCCAGGCCCGCCACGGCCGCGGCGTCCTTGAGGTCGAGCGTACGGCCGAGGATCGCGGCGGCCTTGACCGCGAGCAGCAGGGTGATGGCGACCACAGCGGCCAGCCACAACCGGTCCAGCCAGAGCGCGAGGCGCGGGGACGGCGGCGGCGCGCTCACGCGCAGGCGCGGCAAGGGGATGCCGGCGATAACGCGGCCGATCCCCGCCAGCGGCAGGTTGAGCGCCCGCAGCGCCCGGGTGCGGCGGATCAGGTCGAAGAGCCAGGACTGCGGCTTGGCCTCCGACGCGGTCTGCTCGAAGCGGAACTTGTCGGCCCAGGCGACGATCGGGCGGAACAACAGCTGGTCATAGAGGCCGATGACCACGGCCATGGCCGCCACCGCCCAGGCCACGGCGCCGAAGTCCCGCCGCTCGATGGCCAGGGCCAGCCAGGAGCCGATGCCCGGCAAGGTGACGGTCTTGTTCCCGACCGTGATCGCCTCGGACGCCACCACGAAGAACCAGCCGCCCGACATCGACATCATGGTGTTCCAGATCAGGCCGGGCGTGGCGAAGGGCAGCTCCAACCTGAGGAACCTCAGCCAGGGCGACAGGCCGAACTGGCGGCTGGCCTGGTCGAGGTC
>CAZTMF010000307.1:0-4445 GCA_964614675.1 uncultured Caulobacteraceae bacterium
GCCGCCGACATGCCGATCTCGGGATGGGCGCCCGCGCCCAGGCCCTGGGTCACGGTGGCGCCAAGCTGGATGCGCAGGTCGGTCTTGGCGAAGGCGAGCTGCTGGGCGTCGGTGTTGGCGACGACGAACTCGACGCCTTCCAGGCCCGCCTCGATCATGTTGTTGACTGCGTTTCCGCCTGCCCCACCGACGCCGAACACGACGATGCGCGGCTTAAGCTCGGTGGGCCGGGGTGCGGAAAAATGAATAGCCATGAGGACCCGTCTCCCTGCGCAAAGAGCCCGGCGGCAATCGCCGGTCGTCCCTCGATCGAATGGTTAATGAGAGAACTACCAACGTTAATTGGCAGTTAACGCCATAAGCCGAGTCGGCTTCCGGTCGACCTCAGGACGAAGGATTTTTGTCGCAGGTCCACAGGGAAAAGACGTCCAGCACGGTTGCGTCGCAGAACACCGCTATCTAGCGTCACTTCGGGAGCCATCCGGGCCCTGGGGGACAACTCATGAAACGCCTGTTGATCGGCCTTATCGGCGCCCTGGGCGCCGCTGCGATGGCGCTGCCGACCATGGCCCAACAACCGCCGGGCCCGCCGCCGGCTCCGGTACGAGGCGCGGTCCAGAGCCTGGACGGGAACAAGCTGGTCGTGGGTCAGGCTTCAGGCCCCGCGACGGTCCTGCTCGCCGACAACTGGACCCTGACTGTGTTGAAGAGGATCGACGTCGGCCAGATCCAGCCCGGCAGCTTCATCGGCACCACCAACGTCGATCTGCCCGGCGGCGGCGGCCAGTCGACCGAGATCCACGTCTTCCCGCCCGGCCAGCGCGGCGGCGAGGGCCATTATCCGATGCCCGGCCAGAGCGCGATGATGACCAACGGCGACGTGACCATGGTCGCGACCGGGGCCAAGGGCCAGGAGCTGGACATCAAGTACAACGGTCGCGGCGGCTCTGGCGTCCGGCACGTGGTGGTGCCGCCCGGCACCCCGATCGTGATGTTCACCCAGGGCGACCACGCGGCCCTGAAGCCGGGCGCCCAGGTCCTGGTGTTCGCGGGCAAGGGCGCAGACGGCGCGCTGCACGCCATGGGCGTCCTGACCAGCGGCGACGGCGGCCCTCTACCGTTCTGACGGCTCAGCGCGGGTCGGCATAGGCGCGCTGGACCGACTGGGGCACGTTGCCGAGGCCGGTCCAATCGGCGTAGCCCGTCTGGAACTCCGACTGGATCTGCTTGCCCGCCTGGTCGGCAGGTATCCCCTGGGCCTTCATCGCCATCGCGCGCTGCTGCAGGTCAGCCAAGAAGTTGCGCTCGTCGACCAGCAGCGCGCGGTTGCCAAGGGCGCCGTGGTCGGGGACGAATATTTCCGCCTTGAGCTTGGCGACCTGATCCAGGACGGCGATCCACTGCCGGGGGCTGCAGGTATCGCAGATGATGTTCGGCGAGATGCGGTTCTCGACCACGTCCCCGGGCAGGATCAGCTGGTCCTCCGGAACATCGATGATCTCGTCGCCCAGGGTGTGGGCCGCGCCGAACCAGTAGAGCTTTGCGTGGACCCCGCCGAGGTCGAGGTCCTTCTCCTTGTCGAACAGGACGTCCGCCTTGCCGACCGTGGCGCCCTGCAGCAGGTCGTGCATCGGGCCCGGCCGCGAGGCGAAAAGGTCGATCATCCGCTTGCCGTCCTTTTCGAGTTCGTCCTGCTGCACCTTGTTGCGGACGACCAGGGTCCCGGCCGGGAAACCACCCTGCCCGGCGGCGTGCTCGGGGTGATAGTGGGTGGTGGTCAGGATCAGGCTCTGGCCGTGGCCGCCGAGCTTCTGGGCCACCTTCGCGACCAGGGCCCCGTTCTCGTTCCCAAGGCCGGTGTCCACCACCAGCACGGACTTGGAGCCCACCACGAAGCCGACGTTGGGGAAGCCCATCATCACCCAGACATGGGGCGACACCTGGCGCAGGTTCTTCTCGTCCAGCCGCGGATCGCCGAAGCCCTGCTGGGCCATGGCCGAGCCCGTGATCGCCAGCGCCGCGAGCGCGGCCCCGATCTGCAGCAACCTATGGCCCATGACGTCCTCCCGCTCCTGGTGGCGGGAGTTTAGCCGAGCCTGAGCCGCGGCTACAGGTTCTCCTTCAGCCAGCCCCAGGCCCGCACCAGCGGCGGGGCGCCGTCGTAGGGGCTGGGGGGCCGGGGCTTGCCGGTGATCAGGGATTCCGTGGAGACCGCCTCGCGGGGACCGAAGGCGGCGCGCTGGAGCACGCCGGCGGCGGCGCAGAAGGCGGGGCCCGAGGCGGCGTCCGCCAGATGCGGAGTGCGGCGCGGTCGGCCCAGGCGGACCGAGCGGTCGAACACCCGCACGGCCACTTCGCGCACGCCGGCCAGCTGGCTCGCGCCGCCGGTCAGCACCATGCCGGCGCCCGGATCCAGGTGGACACCGGCCGCTTTCAGCCGGTCGCGCAGCAGCTCGAAGGTCTCTTCCACCCGGGGCGCAATCACGCCCTTCAGCAGCGAGCGCGGCGCGACCACCGGGCCCGCGCCCTCGTCCTCGCCGCGCGGCGGGGCCTCGATCATCTCGCGGTCCTCGTTGGCCGAGGCGATGGCCGAGCCGTGCAGGGTCTTGATCCGCTCGGCGCCGGCCGTGGTGGTCGAGAGGCAGCGGGCGATGTCGCTGGTCACGTGATGGCCGCCCACGGGCAGGCTGTCGACGTGGATCAGGGCCCCGCCCGAGAACACCGCCACCGAGGTCGAGCCGCCGCCCATGTCCACCGAGATGCAGCCGAGCTCCATCTCGTCGTCCTCAAGGGCGGACAGGGCCGAGCAGAAAGGCGCGGCCACGGCGCCCTCGAACTGCAGGTGGGCCCGCTCGACGCAGTGGCCGAGGATGTTGAAGGCGGTCTCGGCCATCGAGACCACCAGCAGCTCCAGCCCCAGCACCCGGCCGAACATGGAGCACGGATCGCGCACGCCCTTCTGGGCGTCGACGGACCAGGCGATGGGCAACAGGTGGATCGGCCGGCGGCCCGGGGTGCGCATCTGGGCCACGGCGGCGGCGATCGCCCGGGATTTGTCGGCCTCGGTGATCGGCCGCGCCCCGACCGAGACAGAGCTCATCACCCGGCAGCTCTGCAGCTGGCCGCCGGCTGTGGCCACGGTGACGCCCGAGATGGAGACGCCGGCGATGGCCTCGGCGCGTTCCACCGCCTGGGCGATGGCCTCGACCGCCTGCTCGGGATCGACGATGACGCCCGCGCGCACGCCGCGCGACTGGACATAGCCGACGCCGACGGTCTGCAGGGTGCGGCCCGCACGGTTCACACCGTCCGGCCGCATGATGAAGCAGCCGACCTTGGACGCGCCGAGGTCGACGGCGGCGACCAGCTGCTGGCGCCCCGTCTTCAATACCTTCAGCCCGTCACGCGCCTGGCGGAGGTCTTCTAAACGCGACATGCCCATCCTCTTGACCGGTTCTCGGTCGTCTCAACCAACCCACAGTCGCCCCACATTCGGTGGGTCCGGCTACGCTCCTGCCGCCAAGGCCGTCGCGCCCACGGGCGCGCCCCCGTCCTTCGGCCTGACGGCAACCATCTCCGGATCGCGCATATCGATCCGCGAGAAACCCAGATCCAGGATCCTGGCCTTCTGATCGAGCTGATCGAGCTGGATCAGGGCCGACTCCTCGCCCTCGGCCGGCAGCTGGATCAGCCCGCCGTCCTTGAGCCTCAGGTCCCAGCGCCGGTCGTCGACCCGCACCAGGGCTTCCAATTGCTGCAGCAGCCGAGGCCGCGCCCGGATCATCGGCAGGATCTGGGCGGCCGAGACGTTGGCCCCCTCGCCCACCACCAGCGGCAGCTCGGCGAAACGACCCGCGTCGGCTTCCGGGATCGGCCGACCCTGGGCGTCGACCACGAAGGAGCGCCCGCCGTGCTGCCAGACCGCCGCGGCGTCGCGCTGGACGACCGAGATCACCAGGGAATCCGGCAAGAGGCGCACGACCCGCGCGCTCTTCACCCAGCCGACCTTTTCGACCTTGCCGCGCACGGCGTCGAGGTTCAGGCCCAGGATCGGCTGGTTCCGCATCAGGCCCGAGGCCCGCAGGATGTCGGCCTGGGCGTCGCGCGTCGCGCCCTCCACATGCACCGAGGTCAGTCGGAATCCGGCGCCGGCCAGCCTGACGGCCAGGCCCTGGCCGAAGCCCGTCGTCATGCGGTCGAGACGTCCGCCGGTCAGCAGCGCTGCCATCAGGCCCACGACGACCAGGCCGGCGGCGGCCGACAGCGCCCAGCCGGGCGGCAAGCCGATGCCCTGGGCCACGCGCAGGCGCGAGGGCGGGTTCGGCTGCGAGCGCTGCACGCGCGCGCGCGATCTGCTCGCCGGCTTGGACTGCGGCCTCGCAATGCTTGGCCGAGGCCCGCCCCGCACTATCGCGGGCATGAAGCGTCCTCCACGATCCACTTGA
>CAZTMF010000308.1:0-4440 GCA_964614675.1 uncultured Caulobacteraceae bacterium
CGGCGTGCCGCCCGACACGCCGTTCATCGGCACCGAGGATGGCCGCGAGTTCTTCCGCGTGCTGATCCTCGGCGAGAAGCAGGACATGGATATTGGCCTGGCCGCGGCGGACATCCTGGATGCGGGGCGCCGGTTGGTTGCCCGCCACCCCGATATCGGCGCCATCGTGCTGGAATGCACCAACATGCCGCCCTACGCGCACGCGCTGCGGGAAGTGCTCCGGCTGCCGGTCTACGACATCTACTCGCTGATCACGTGGCTGCACGCCGGCCTGCGCCCGCGCGACTTCGGGCCGCCGGCTGATCGCTCCACCTGCCTCGGGGAGGTTCCCGCCACGCCCGCGGCGGCGCGGTGATCGCGGCCGATCCGGCGCCGCGGCGCGCCATGCAATCGGGCTTGCTTCGCCAGACGCCATTTGACAGTTTGCCCGCCGTCCCACCAGGAGTTCTCACCCGATGCCGATGACCCGCAAGCGCGTTCTGGTGACCGGCGGCGCCGGATTTCTGGGATCGCACCTTTGCGAACGCCTGCTGCGCGGCGGTGACGACGTGCTGTGCGTGGACAACTACTTCACCGGCCGCAAGGACAACATCGCGCACTTGCTCGCCGATCCGCATTTCGAGGCAATGCGTCACGACGTAACCTTCCCGCTATACGTCGAGGTAGATGAGATCTACAATCTCGCCTGCCCTGCCTCGCCGGTGCACTACCAGTTCGACCCGGTGCAGACGACCAAGACCAGCGTGATCGGAGCGATCAACATGCTGGGCCTTGCCAAGCGCATCGGGGCGAAAATCCTGCAAGCTTCCACCAGCGAAGTGTACGGTGACCCGACCGTGCATCCGCAGACCGAGGACTACCGCGGCAACGTCAATCCGCTGGGACCGCGCGCCTGCTACGACGAGGGCAAGCGCTGCGCCGAGACGCTGTTCTTCGACTACTGGCGCCAGCATAAGCTCAGGATCAAGGTCGCGCGCATCTTCAACACCTACGGCCCGCGGATGCATCCCAACGACGGGCGCGTGGTGTCGAACTTCATCATGCAGGCGCTGCGTGGCGAGGACATCACCCTCTATGGCGACGGCGCCCAGACGCGCTCGTTCTGCTACGTCGATGACCTTGTCGAAGCCTTCATCCGGCTGATGGCGACGCCGGAGACGGTCACGGGCCCGATCAATCTCGGAAATCCGACGGAGTTCACCATCCGCGAGCTGGCGCTGAAGGTGATCGAACTGACGGGCTCGAAATCCAAGACCATCCATCGGCCTTTGCCACAGGATGATCCGCGCCAGCGTCAACCCGACATCAGCCAGGCGAAGGCCGTGCTGGACTGGCAGCCGGTGACGGCGCTGGAAGAGGGGTTGCGCAAGACGATCGCCTATTTCGACGACCTTCTGGCCAGCGACGCCTTGGAGGCCGCCTCCTAGGAAAAGCCCGCAGGGGCTCCTAACGCGACGCGGCCGCCGCGTCCTCGGCGCTCCAAATCCGATTGTCGGGCGGGACGGCCCGGATCCGGCTGCGCCGGGCGATCGCAGCACGATAATACCCATTGTAGTCTTCGATCGCCCTGAACTCGACGGCCTCATGGTCCTCCGCCGAGCCGACCGCGAGGTAGACGTCGAGGTTCGCCAGATCGGGTTGCACGCGAAGGCCATCCTGGTGGGCCTGGCACAGGTCGCGATAGAGCCCCTCGAGCTTCTCGACCAGGAGCTCCATGTTGAAGAGGTCGCAGGTCGCGCGATTGGCCTCGAGTTTCGCCTTGAGAGCCTGAACCTCAGCGGGGTTCGCCGCCAGGGAGACCGCCCTGTCGACGTAGGCCTCGGCGGTGTCGCATATCATTTCCGGCAGGCCCGCAGCCCTCACCAGGCTGCCGCAGACCCTGGCCGCGAAGCTCCGACCCGACAGGGTGAGGACCGGAACGCCGAGCCACAATGCGTCCGAGGCCGTGGTGTGGGCGCCGTAGGGGGTCGTGTCGAGGAAGACGTCGGCCAGGGCGTAGCGCGCCAGGTGATAGGGATTGGCGATCTTTGGAGCGAAGACCAGCCGGCTCCGCTCGATGCCGTTGGCTTCCGCATAGGCCGCGAGCCTCTCGTTGATGTCGGCTTCGGCCTCCAGCAGCCACAGCACGCTTCCCGGCGCGCGCCGAAGGATCTCCAGCCATCGATCGAAATGGAAGTGGGTGAACTTCTGCGTGCCGTTGAAGCAGCAGAACACGAAGGCGTCGTCGGGCAGGCCGACCGAGGCTCGCGTCGGCTGATCGGCGACGATCCGCTTGCGATCGTTCGGCTGGTAGCAGGGCAGCCGCAACACCTTCTCTGAGTAATAAACTTCCGATTCTTCTGGGATGATCCAGTCATCGGCGATGATATACTGATGATAGGGGCTGCCCATGGATCCCGGGAAGCCGAGCCAGTTCACCTGGATCGGCGCCGGCCGTCGGGCGAAGACTGCGGTCCGGGCGTGTCGGGTCAGCCCGTTGACGTCCACCAGGACATCGATGCCGTCGGCCGCGATGCGACGCGCCGCGGTCGCGTCGTCCATGGCGTTGATGTCGACCCAGTGCTCCACCGACGCCTTGATCCGGTCGGTGAGCGCTCCTTGGGGATCCTTGCCACAGTAGTAGGCGAAGATCTCGACCTTGGTCTTGTCGTGGACCTCGAACAACTCGGACATCAGGTAACCGATCGCGTGTTCGCGCAGGTCCGAGGAGACGTAGCCTACGCGAATTCGCCGGGCCGAGATGTCGGTCGGGGCGTCGCGACGATCTGCATCCGGCGCATCCGAACGCTCTTCCACGGCGACCTCGACGTAGCGTTTCGCGCTCGCCAGCTGCAGGAGCGGATCGTCGGTGTAGGCGGCCGTGGAAAGCGGGCTGATCCCCGACATCAGGGTCGCGCGATCGACGCGCTCGACGGGCTGGATCACCGGCCATTTGCATTGGACCATGCGCAGGGCGATGAACTGTTCGAGGACGTCTCGCTGATCCCCCCGGATGTCGAGCGCTTGCCCGAGCCAGGCCTCCGCGAGGGCCGAACGGCGGTTGTCGAGAAGAACACGGCCGATCTGCTTGATCGCGGTCAGCTTGTACTCGACGGAGGTTCCGCTGACGGCCGCCAGCCGCGAGATGGCCGTTTGCCACTGCGCGACGCCCTGATCGATGGCGCCGGCCCGCTCCAGAAGGCCGCCCAGATTGATGTAGGCGGGAAAGAAGTCCGGATCGAGCGCCAGCGCCTTCTCCAGCGACACTCTGGAGCCTTCGACATCGCCTGCGTCGGACTGAATGACGGAATTGTTGAAGTGCGCGGCGGCGAGGAGCGGGCTTTCGGGGTTGAAGGCGATCCAGATCGTATAGAGCTGGCCGCCCAGGCCCGGCTGTCCCTGGGCGGTCAAGGCATTGACCACGCCTATGACGTCGGTGAGACCCGCCCGGAGACTGGTGATCTCCTGCAGTGTCGACAGAAACAGCGCCTCCGAGCCGGCTGTCGCGTCCAATTCCTGCCCCCAGATCCAGACCGGCCCCGTTCGCGTCAGGCGACGGGACCGTAAGACGCGGATTTAGAGCCCCGCGGGCGAGAATTAGCCGATTCGGGCGGTCAGGCGCTCAACATCACCGTTGCGGTATGAGCGCGCAGGACTGCGACGACCTCGGCCCCCCGAACGAGGCCGGGCGGCGATCATCGCGTTGCGATCAGAACGACTTAGGCGAGATAACCGATTTGCGTGGTCGTCAGGCCGTCGATGACCGTGGTCGTCAGGCCCTGGATCTGCGTCGTGGTGAACTCGCCGAGCTGAGTCGTTGTCATCGCCGAAAGCAGGGTCGTGCCGCCGGCGTTGAGCGTGGTCGTCGACAGCCCTCGGATCTGGGTGGTGTTCAGGGCGTCGAGCTCGGTGGTGCCCAGAGCGGTCAGGCTCGTCGACGTCAGGCTTGCCGCCTGGGTGCTGGTGAGACCCGCCGCCAGCGAGGTGGCCAGGGCGCCGATATTGGTGGTGCCGAGCGCATTGACCTGGGTTCCGGCCAGCTGACCCAGCTGGGTGGTGGTCAGGGCGGCGATGAGAGTGGTGGTCGTGCCGCCCAGCTGCGTGGTGCTGAGGCCCCCGAGCTGCGTCGCGCTCAGCGAGTGGATCTGGGTGGTGGTCAACGTGTTGACGTTGGTCCCGAGCGCGCCGACCTGGGTCGAGCTCAAGCCCTTCACCTGGGTGGTCGTCAGAGCGTCGAGTTCCGTCGTCCCGAGCGCGGTCAAGGTCGTGGTGGTGAGGCCGCCGACCTGGGTCGAGGTCAGGCCGCCGGCCAGCGAAGTCGCCAGGGCGCCGATGTTGGTGGTGCCGAGCCCGTTGACCTGGGCGCCGCTGAGCTGACCGAGCTGGGTGGTGGTCAGGGCGGCGATGAAGGTGGTGGTCGTGCCGCCGAGTTGGGTGGTGCTGAGACCGGCGAGCTGAGTG
>CAZTMF010000309.1:0-4437 GCA_964614675.1 uncultured Caulobacteraceae bacterium
TCATGCAGGAGGTGCTGGGGCCCGAGCGGGTGCTCTACGCCCAGGACTATCCCTATCAGTACCTGGTCGAGGAGGTCGCGGCGCTCGACGAGATGCAGATGAGCGCTGAGAACAAGAAGCTGTTCTTCCAGACCAACGCCGAGCGGGTGTTCAAGCTGTAGGACGCGGCGACGCCGGACCGGAAACTTCGTACGGTTAAGCTCGCTCTCACTCTTTCAGGATTATTGCGGATTTCCAGGGCCAGCGCGCCCGAAGGGAAAGGCCGCGACCGATGAGATGGGCGCCGTCCGCCAGGCTGGCTTTCAAGGCGACCTTCGCTCTGGTCGCGGCGATCCTCCTGGCCGTCTGCGGCGCCTATGCGGCCTACACCTATGCGCACTGGCGCTCGGCCGAACGCGTCCAGGCGATGGTCGGGGTCTCGCGCGACCTGTTCACGGCCATGCAGGACGTGCGGCACGAGCGCGGGATCGTCGCCGCCTCGCTCGAGGGCGCGCCGCTCAGGAACCGCAACGAGCCGAAGGTCTCCGACCTGCGGGCGCACGCCTTCTCCGCCGTCACGTCGGCCCTCGCGCGGCTCGAGTCCAACGACGTCCCCGGAGGCCGGGAGGCCGCTCAGCGGCTCCGCCGCGAGCGCGACCGCTTCATGGCCGTCCAGGCAGAGGTCGACCGGGCTCTGGACGCCCGCCGCATTCCCGGCCCTGACGATGCGAGCGCCTGGGTCGCCGCCAACGACCGTTTCGTCGAGACCATGGTGGTCCTCACCAGCGACATCTCGGAAAAGGTCCATCGCCAGGACGGCTTCCTGGGCCGCATGGTCAGCATCAGCCGCCTGGCGTGGTCGGCCCGCTCGGCCGCCGGCAACACCTGGCTGACCCTGCACCGGGTGCTGGTCCAGGCCCGTCCCGTGACGGCGGACGAGAGCCAGAACGTTGCGGGCCTGATGGGCCGCGTCGAAGGCGCCTGGGCCATGATGGAGGATCTGGGCCAGATGCCCGATTCCCCCGCCGCCATCCGTGACGCCATCAAGCGGGCCGACCGCCTCTATTTCGACGTCACCCGCCAGAAGATGATCGCGCTCGAGGCCGACCTCGACGCGGGCCGTCCCAGCGCCGCGTCTGGCGACGCCTGGCTGGCCGCCGGCGAACCGGGCCTGGCCAGCCTCACCAATGTGGGCATCGTCGCCTTCGACCTGGCCAACCAGGACGCCCGGCTCGAGGCCCAGGCCGCCGAACGCCGGTTCTTCCTGGCCCTCGGGGTGATGCTGATGGTGGCCGCCGCCGGATGGGCCGCCAGCGCCTTCATGATCGCGCGCTACGTCCGCCCGATGGGCGAGGTCACCGAGGCCTTGCAGGCCCTGGCGGAGGGCGACATGGACGCCGCCGTGCCCTTCCTGGAGCGCAGCGACGAGATCGGCGCCCTGGCCCGGGCGCTCGGCGTGTTCCGCGAGAACGCCCTTGCCAAGGTGCGCATGCAGGACCAGCTGCGCCGCGCCGAGATCGACCGCCAGGCCGCCGAGGCGGCCAGCCGGCTCAAGTCCCAGTTCCTGGCCAACATGAGCCACGAGATCCGGACGCCCCTGAACGGGGTGCTCGGCATGGTCCAGGCCATGGAACGCGAGGACGCCGCCCCCAGCCAGCGCCAGCGGCTGAGGATCATCCGCGATTCCGGAGAGACCCTTCTGCAGATCCTCAACGACGTGCTGGACTTCTCCAAGATCGAGGCCGGCAAGCTCGAGCTCCATCCCGAGGCCTTCGACCTGGGCGAGCTGATGCGCCGGACCTGCGCCATGTTCGTCGACACCGCTTCGCACAAGGGCCTTCAGCTCGGCTGCCGGATTGCGCCCGACGCCGAGGGGATCTGGCAAGGCGATCCGGCCCGCGTGCGCCAGATGCTGATGAACCTGCTGTCCAACGCGGTGAAGTTCACCAGCGCAGGCGCGGTGCTGGTCGAGGTCATGCACCGCGAGTCCGGCCTGATGATCGTGGTCAGCGACACCGGACCCGGCATCGATCCCGAACATCTGCCCCGGCTGTTCTCCAAGTTCTCCCAGGCCGACGAGTCGGTGACCCGCCGCTATGGCGGCACCGGCCTGGGCCTGGCCATCTGCCGCGAGCTCGCCGCCATGATGGGCGGCGACATCTCCGTCGAGAGCGCGCTGGACGAAGGCTCGACCTTCATCCTGCGGCTGCCGCTGGCGCGGCTGGGGGATGCGGCGCCGGCGTCGGCCGATTGCGCCGCCGCGCCCGCGCCCCTGGCGGAGGCCCGCGACGGCACGGCCCGGATCCTGGCCGCCGAGGACAACGTCATCAACCAGAGGGTCCTGGCCGCCCTGATGGAGCCCCTGGAGACCGAGCTGACCCTGGTGGATTCGGGCGAAGCAGTCATTGAGGCCTGGCGGACCGGCGACTGGGACCTGATCCTCATGGACATCCAGATGCCCGGGATGAGCGGGGTGGAGGCCACGCGCCGCATCCGCGCCATCGAGGCCGCCGAGGGTCGTCGGCGCACGCCGATCGTCGCGGTCTCGGCCAACGCCATGCAGCACCAGATGGACGAGTACCTGGCCGCCGGCATGGAGCTGCACGTGGCCAAGCCGATCCAGGCCGCGGCCCTCTACGCCGCTGTGGAGGCCGCCCTCGATCTGGCCGACGAATACCCGCGCCAGGCCCGCGCCAGCTGAAGGCGACGCTCTAGGCCGTCCGTTCCAGTCTGAGCGCCCGCCAGTCGCGGGGGGCGTGGCCGAACCTGGCCTTGAAGGCGCGGGAGAAGTGGGCCGCATCTTCGAAGCCGACGCCGAAGGCGACCTGGAAGACCGTCAACGAGCGCCGCTGGGGATCCACCAGGTCGGAGGCGGCCTGCTCAAGGCGGCGGTTCCAGATCTGGGCGGTGACCGAGACGCCGAGCGAATTTCGCATGATCTGGTCCAGCCGCCGGCGGCTGATGCCCTGGGCGTGCGCCACCTGTTCGGCGGTCAGGTCGCAGTCGCCGAGGTTGACCTCGATATAGGCCTGGGCCGAGCGGACCCGCCAGGAGACGTCGTCGAGCCGCGCGGTCCGCGACGAGGTCGCCGCCCCCAGCATCTGGACCATGGCCGCCAGCACCGGCCCCCGCTGCTCCTCCCTGAGGTCGGACGCCACCTGAACGGTCCGGATCAGCGACTCCCTGAGCAGCATGGTCCCGGGATCGTCGAACTCCAGCAGGTGCGCGGTGTGGTGCTCCAGATAGGGATGGCGGCCCAGCACGGCGCGCCGCGGCATCCTCAGGAATACGATCTCGTTGCTGCACTGGCCCTGCAGGTGGAAGGGGAAGCGCTCGTCGACGATGCACATGTCGCCGGCGCCTAGCAGGCAGGCCCGCCGGCTCTGGGCCACTTCCATCGACCCGAACAGCTGCATCATCAGCGAGATGCTGGCCGTGGGGTCCTCCGCGCCGTTCGCCGGCGCATAGCTGACCTGGGCCGGCGCGGAGAGCACGTTCCAGAGCGATCCCCCGCCCATGGGGACCGAGCGGATCCGGCCGACCGGCGCCTCCTCGGGCATGTCGTCGATGGAGATGCCCGGGAACACCGAGGTCGCCGCCAGCGCCCAGACTCCCGCGCGCCGATCCTCCTCGACGCCGCTCAGGTCGAGCAGCGACGGGGCTTGGGACAGGACAGGCGTTTCCAGCTGCGGCAATTGATTGCTCTAGTTCGGTCAAGGCCGCCCACCGAGGTCTGGCGTAGAAGATCACCAGCAATCGATCAGCGGCCGGTCGGCTGATTCCAGGGCGTATCGGCCTGGCCGACAGTAGGAAGCTTGCCTCTGAAGATTGCACGTGTCCATCGGCGAGATGGGCGCTGGGGCGATATTGGGGGACGCGAGAGGCGAGGCGCGCGTCTGGCCGTGACTTCGAAAGAAGGCCGGCCCTTAACGCAGCGAACTACTTCCACACATCGAGCGGGTCGCGCGTCTGCGCCTGCGATACGCCATCCGGCCCAAGTCGGCCGTGGGGCTCCATTGCAAGGCCAGGGCGGTGAGGCCGCAAAGCAATTGCAGCATCGGATCGGAAGGAAACGAAAATGGGGATGTTCCGGAATCTTGATCGGCCCGCGCGCGGCCTGGCCTGCGCATCGGCCGTCGCCTTGATCGCCGCGGCCGGGCTGGGCGCGCCTCAGGCCCTGGCCCAGGAGAAGGCCAAGGACAAGGACGCCTCGAGCGTCGCCGAGGTGGTCGTCACCGCCCAGTTCCGCCAGCAGAACCTGCAGACCACGCCGCTATCGATCACCGCGGTGAACGCCGCCATGCTCGACGCCCGCGGCCAGACCAGGATCACCGAGGTGGCCGCCCAGGCGCCCAACGTCCAGCTCGAGCCGAATCCGGCCGGCGGCGGCAATTCGATGAAGGCCTATATCCGCGGCGTCGGCCAGTCCGACCAGGACCCGGCGCTGGATCCGGGCGT
>CAZTMF010000310.1:0-4436 GCA_964614675.1 uncultured Caulobacteraceae bacterium
CAGTTCATCAAGAGCCCGGAGAAGCGCGAGCGCATCGCCCGCGAGACCCTGGACATCTACGCCCCGCTCGCCCGCTCGATCGGCTGCCACCGGATCTGCACCGAACTCGAGGAGCTGGCCTTCGAGCATCTCAACGCCGACGCCCGCGACGCCATCGTCCGGCGCCTGGAGGCCCTCCGCGTCGCCCAGGGCTCCGCGGTGGCGGTGGTGTCGGGGGAAATCTCCAGCCAGCTCGAGGCCGGCGGCGTGCCGGCCCGGGTCTACGGGCGCGAGAAGCATCCCTACTCGATCTGGCGCAAGCTCCAGCGCAAGTCGATCGGCTTCTCCCAGCTCTCGGACATCTACGGCTTCCGCGTGATCGTGGATTCCGAGGAGGACTGCTACCGGGCCCTGGGCGTGATCCACCGCACCTGGCCCTTCGTGCCCGAGCGGTTCAAGGACTTCATCTCCACGCCCAAGCGCAACAACTACCGCTCGCTGCACACCACGGTGGTGGGCCCGCGCGGCATGCGCATCGAGATGCAGATCCGCACCGAGGTCATGGACCGGGTGGCCGAGGAGGGGGTGGCGGCGCACTGGCGCTACAAGGACCAGAGCTACGGCTTCGACGCCGAGGCCGCCGCCGCCGACGGCGGGCGCGACCCCCTGAACAACCTGCGCCATCTGGTCCAGCTGCTGGAGCACGGCGGCGACGTGGACGAGCTGGTCGAGCACGCCAAGCTCGAGATGTTCCTCGACCAGGCCTTCGTCTTCACCCCCAAGGGCGAGCTGATCAGCCTGCCCCGGGGCGCCATGCCGCTGGACTTCGCCTATGCGGTCCACACCTCGATCGGCGACAGCGCCGTCGGCGCCAAGATCAACGGCGAGCTGAAGCCGCTCCGGACCATCCTGCAGAACGGCGACGTGGTGGAGATCGTCCGTGGGCCGCCGACGTCCGCGCCCGAGGACTGGCAGTCGCTGACCATCACCGGCCGCGCCCGCTCGGCGATCCGCCGCCGCCTGCGCCAGGCCGAGCGCTCGGAGTCGGCGCGCATCGGCAAGACCTCGATCGAACAGGCGTTCCAGCGGGCCGGCCGCCTGATGTCCGAGATCTCCATGCGCCCGGCGCTCGACCGGTTCGGGGTGGGGACCGAGGAAGAGCTGCACGACGCCGTGGGCCGCGGCCGCATCCAGCCGGCCGAGGTGGTCGAGGCGGTGTTCCCGGGCCTGAAGGACTCCGAACGGGCCGCGGCGGCCGAGCGCCGCAAGATCGAGGACGGCAAGGCGGCCCGGCTCTACGTCCGCGGCGGGGGCCTGACCTCCGGCGTCTCGCTGCACTTCGCCGAGTGCTGCAGCCCGGTGCCCGGCGACCGCATCGTCGGCATCGACGGGCCGGACAAGAGCCTCGCGGTCCACACCATCGACTGCCCGCGCCTGGCCGCCTACGAGGACCAGGAAGATCTCTGGCATGACCTGCACTGGACCGCCGAGGCCGAGCACAACACCCTCTCCCACGCCCGCCTGACCGCCACCATCCGCGACGCGCCGGGCGTGCTGGGGCAGGCCACCACCATCATCGGCGACGCCGGCGGCAACATCATCAATCTGAACATGCACCACCGGCAGGGGCATTTCTTCGACGTCGACATCGACCTGGAGGTCGTCGACGCGCGGCACCTGACGCACATCGCGGCGGCGTTGCGCGCCTGCCCCTCCGTCGAGACCGTGGATCGCGCCCGCGGCTGAATCTCTCTCAAACGGAATCGCGCAAAAATTGATTCGAATCGGCGCCACTGCGAGTTCCCCTCCCCCTCGAGGGGGGAGGGAGGGCTAACTGCACGACCGGCGATTCCGGCTAATCTCAACCCGCTCTTGGATCGGCCGGCGGGCGATGAAAGCGCCTTTGCGGCGGTCGCGCCGGGCGGGCTGCAAGGTCGTGACCCGACGAACATCCTGCCGCAAATCTAGGCGGCGAGGGATACTTCACCGCATTTTACACCCGCTGGGGCCGGGTTGGGCGTAAGGGTCGGCGGCCCTCTCACCACCCAAGAGTTCACCCTGTCGGTCGTCGCCGCCCTAAATCACGTCACACGCTACCGGTATCTCGAGCCGGTCACGCTTGGCCCGCACGTGGTGCGGCTGAGGCCGGCGCCGCATACGCGCACCCGGATCGCCAGCTACTCGATGAAGGTCACGCCCGAGGCGCACTTCATCAACTGGCAGCAGGATCCGCACGGGAACTGGCTGGCCCGGATCGTCTTCCCCGAGCCGACCCAGGAGTTCAGCGTCGTCGTGGACCTCACCGCCGACATGGTGGTGATCAATCCCTTCGACTTCTTCGTCGAGCCCTACGCCGAGACGCTCCCCTTCGCCTATCCGCCCGAGCTGGCGCAGGACCTTTCGCCCTATCTGGCCGTCGATGACCCCGGCCCGCGGCTTGAGGCGGCCGTCGCGGCGCTGCAGCCGGAAGGCCGTCCCACCGTCGACTTCGTCGTCGGGCTCAACGCCCAGATCCAGCAGGCGGTCAGCTACGTCGTGCGCATGGAGCCCGGGGTGCAGAGCCCGGACGCGACGCTGCAGCTCGGCTCCGGCTCCTGCCGCGACAGCGCCTGGCTGCTGGTCCAGATGCTGCGCAGCCTGGGCCTCGCTGCGCGCTTCGTCTCCGGCTACCTGATCCAGCTGAAGCACGACATCGACCCGATCGAAGGGGCGCTGGGGACCCAGACCGACTTCACCGACCTGCACGCCTGGGCCGAGGTCTATATCCCCGGCGCCGGCTGGATCGGGCTCGACGCCACCTCGGGCCTGTTGTGCGGAGAGGGCCACATCCCCCTGGCGGCCTCGCCGCACTATCGCACCGCCGCGGCGATCACCGGGGGGGCCAGCCGCCCCGCCGACGACTTCGACTTCTCCATGACGGTCACCCGGATCGTCGAGCCGATCCGCATCACCCGGCCCTTCCAGGACGGCGACTGGGAGGCGCTGGACCAGGTCGGCGAGCAGGTCGAGCACGACCTCCAGACCCAGGACGTGCGCCTGACCATGGGCGGCGAGCCGACCTTCGTCTCGGTCGACGACTTCGAGTCCGCCGAATGGAACACCGACGCCTCCGGGCCGACCAAGCCGGTCATCGCCGCCCAGCTGCTGCATCGCCTCAAGGACCGCTTCGGCTCCGGCGGCATGCTCCATTATGGCGAGGGCAAGTGGTATCCAGGCGAGCCTCTGCCGCGCTGGGCGCTCGGGCTCTATTGGCGCCGCGACGGCCAGCCGATCTGGCGTAGCGGGCCCTCGGACCTGGACGACGAGCAAAAGCCCGCGGCGGGCATCGAGGACGCCCTGGCCCTGGTCCAGCGCCTGGCGAGGCGGCTGGGCGTCGACCCGGCCCTGGCCCTGCCGGCGCGCGAGGATCCGCTGGCGGCGATCAAGACCGAGGCCGACCTGCCGGCCAATGTCGATCTCGCCGACCCCGGACTCGACGACGACGCGGCGCGGGCGCGGCTGCGCCGCACCCTGCACCGGGGGCTCTCCAAGCCGGTGGGCTATGTGCTGCCGCTGCGGCGCGCCTTCACCAAGGCCGAGGGGGCCGGCTGGCTCAGCGAGCCATGGGAGTTCAAGCGCGGCCGCCTCTATCTGATCGGCGGCGACTCGGCGCTGGGCATGCGCCTGCCCCTCGGCTCCCTGCCGGAGCTGGATCCCAAGGACTATCCGCACATCGTTCCCCTGGATCCCTATGCGGAGCGGGGTCCGCTGCCGGACCTCTCGGCGATCCATCTGGCGCCCGACTCAGGCCCGGTCGCCGCCACGGGACGCCGCAAGCCGCGGCCGGTGCGCACCGCCATCACCGTCGAGCCCCGCGAGGGGGTCCTCTATGTCTTCATGCCGCCCATCGCGCGGCTGGAGCACTATCTCGAACTGGTGGCCCAGCTCGAAGCGGCCGCCCAGGGCCTGCCCATCCGGATCGAGGGCTACCCGCCGCCGGGCGACCCCAGGCTGGGGGTGCTGAAGGTGACCCCGGACCCCGGCGTCATCGAGGTGAACGTGCAGCCGGCCTCCAGCTGGCGCGAGGCCGTCGACATCACCACCGGCCTCTATCAGGACGCCCGCGCCTGCCGCCTGGGGGCGGACAAGTTCATGGTCGACGGCCGCCACACCGGCACCGGCGGGGGCGCCCATGTGGTCGTCGGCGGGTCCAGCCCGGCGGACTCCCCGTTCCTGCGCCGGCCCGACGTGCTGAAGAGCCTGCTGCTCTACTGGCAGCGGCGCCCGGCGCTCTCCTATCTGTTCTCGGGCCTGTTCGTCGGGCCCACCAGCCAGGCGCCGCGGATCGACGAGGCCCGTCACGACGCGCTCTACGAGCTCGACATCGCCTTGGGCCTGATCCCGCCGCCGAGCCGCAGGAAGCCGCCCGCGCCGTGGCTGGTCGACCGGCTGCTGCGCAACCTGCTGACCGACGTCGG
>CAZTMF010000311.1:0-4427 GCA_964614675.1 uncultured Caulobacteraceae bacterium
GTTTGTAAATGAACGATCATTTATAAATGCCGCGACCCAAGCGGATCAGCGACGAAGCGGTGCTCGACGCGGCCATCCGGGTGATGCTGCGCACTGGTCCGGCCGACTTCACCCTGGCCGAGGCCGGCCGTGAGGCGGGCGTTTCTGCTGCGACTTTGCTGCAGCGTTTCGGCGACAAGCAGACCCTCATCGTGCGCGCCCTGGCCCGCGATGTCGCCGGCTTCGTGGAGCGCATCGCCGACGCCCCGGCGGCGCCCGGCCGCGAGGCGGTGCTGGACCTCTTCTGGCTGATCACGCCGGACACCGACGACGCGGAGGCCTTCGCCGATCAGTTGCCCTGGCTGCGCGAGGATTTCCGCAGTCCCGAGCTGAACCGGCTGTCGCGCGAGATGTTCACCGCCCTCAGGACCGCCGTCGCCGAGCGCCTGCCGCCCATGCCCGTCCCGGCCGAGACCGCCGCGCGGCTGCTGGAAGCCCAGTGGCAGGGCGCCATGAACCAGTGGGGCTTCTTCCACGAGGGCCGGCTTCCCGATTACGTCGCCCGCTGCCTGAACGAGTGGTTCGACGCCATGGAGGCCAGGGGCTGAAATCCCGGCGGGGCGTTTCCTATATGACGCGCGACTCGGAGGCCGGAATGACCCAGCTCGTCTGCCCCAACTGCAACGCCGCCAACCGCCTGCCCGAGGGCAAGGACGCCTCGGCCGCCAAGTGCGGCCGTTGCCACGAGAAGCTGCTGACCGGGCATCCCGTGGACGTCACAGGCGCCCAGTTCGACGCCCACCGGCGCTCGACCAAGGGCGCGGCCGTGCTGTTGGACGTCTGGGCCCCCTGGTGCGGCCCCTGTCGCTCGATGGCGCCGCATTTCGCCGCCGCGGCGGAACAGCTCGAGCCCGATGTGCGCCTCCTGAAGCTGAATTCCGACGAGCATCCCCAGGCGGCCGCGGCCCTGGGCGTCCAGGGCATTCCCGCCCTCTTCCTGTTCCGCGACGGGCGATTGATCGCGCGCAAGGCGGGAGCCATGACCGCAGGGCAGATCACCGGCTGGGTGCGCGACGCTCTCGAGGCCGCCAAGGCGGCCTAGGGCGGCCAGTGGCCCGATCGGAGGCCGCCGCCATGACCTACTATTTCGCCAAGACGCTGGACGCAGGGTTCGACGACGCCGTCGCCCGCACCCGGACGGCGCTGCAGGCCGAGGGCTTCGGCGTCATCACCGAGATCGACGTGACCAAGACCCTGAAGACCAAGATCGGCGTCGACTTCAGGCCCTATCTGATCCTGGGCGCCTGCAACCCCAGGCTCGCCCACGAGGCGCTGATGCTGGAGGACAAGGTCGGGACCATGCTGCCTTGCAACGTGGTCGTGCAGCAGACGGCGCCGGGCAAGGTGGAGATCGCGGCGATCGACCCTGTCGCCTCCATGCGCGCGATCGAGAATCCCGAATTGCTGCAGCAGGCCAAGATTGTCGGTGAAAAGCTGAAGGCCGTCGTGGCGACGATCTGACCGTCAGGTTCTCCGGCGCGCCCGGAAGAAGTCCTTGAGCAGGGTCGAGCTTTCCTCGGCCAGCACCCCGCCTTCGACGGCGGGCCGCCAGTGACAGGTCGGCTGCTGGAAGAACCGCGGGCCGTGGACCACCGCCCCGCCCTTCGGATCCTCGGCCCCGAACACCAGTCGGCCGATGCGGGCGTGGCTGATGGCGCCGGCGCACATGGCGCAGGGTTCGAGCGTCACGAACAGCTCCAGCCCCGTCAGGCGATAGTTGCCGAGCCGCTCGGCCGCCTCGCGCAGGGCCAGGATCTCGGCGTGGGCGGTGGGGTCGCCCCGGCCGATCGGGGCGTTGGCCCCTCGCCCGACGATCTCTCCCGTGGACGGATCGACCACCACTGCGCCGACCGGCGTCTCGCCCGCGGCGGCCGCCGCTTGCGCCAGCTCCAGGGCGATGCGCATCTTGGGGGCGTCATGATCTCCCATCCCAAGGACCCAAGCGGCCGCCGCCGAGGCGGTCAAGCCTTACCCGACGTCGTGGAGCGAGCGGCGCGCGCCCTGGCGCGCGCGGGCGTCGCGTCGCGCCGGGAGGCCGAGCGACTGATCGAGGCCGGCCGCGTGGCGCTGAACGGCCAGGTTCTGACCAGCCCTGCGATCAATGTGGGCCCCGGCGACATCCTGACCCTGGACGGGATCCCCATAGCCGACCGCGAGCCGCCGCGGCTCTGGCGCTATCACAAGCCGGCCGGCCTGATCTCCACCCACAAGGACCCCAAGGGTCGGCCCACGGTGTTCGAACGCCTGCCGCCGGAGCTGCCGCGGGTCATCTCGATCGGGCGGCTGGATCTGAACTCCGAGGGCCTGCTGCTGCTCACCAACGACGGGGACCTGGCGAGACAGCTGGAGTTGCCGTCGAGCGGGGTGGTGCGCCGCTATCGCGCCCGCGCCTACGGCCGGGCCAGCCAGGAGAAGCTCGACAAGCTGAAGGTGGGGATCACCGTCGAAGGCGTCGCCTATGGCCCCATCGATGCGGAAATCGAACGCGGCCAGGGTTCGAACGTCTGGATCGGCGTGGGCCTGGCCGAAGGCAAGAACCGCGAGGTGCGCAAGGTGCTGGAGGCCCTGGGGCTGAAGGTGAACCGACTGATCCGCGTGGCCTATGGCCCCCTGGAACTCGGCGACCTGCAGCCCGGCGAGGTGCAGGAGGTGCCGGCGCGCCGGCTGAGGCAGATGCTGGAGGACGGCTTCGCGGGCGAGCCCCCGCCGAGTCCGCGCCCGCCCCCGCAGTCTCGCGGCGACAGCGGCCCCAGGCGGGGCGCATCCGGCGCAAAGCCAGCATCCAGGCTCAAGTCCAGCCCCGGCCCCAAGCCCCAGCGCAGATCCGCTTCACCCGGGGGAAGTCCACAGCCGGCGAAGGACGGGAGCAAGTCCGCCGCGCCCGCCGCTCCCAAGACCGCCTACAAGCCCGGCTGGGCCCGGCCCAAGCGTAAGACCAAGCCCGGGACCGCCAAGCCCTCGGCCCCCAAGGGCCGGCGCTGAGGCTTGCGCCGGCCGGCGCCGGCTTCCACAACTCCGGCCATGGCGCGCAGCTATCATTTCATCATCGTGGGCGCGGGTTCGGCCGGGTGCGTCCTGGCCAACCGCCTGTCGGCCGACCACTCCACGCGCGTGCTGCTGATCGAAGCGGGCCCCCGCGACTGGAACCCGGTGTTCCGTGTACCGATCATGGCCGGGCGGCTGTTCGCCGGACGCTACTGCAACTGGAGCTTCGCCACCGAGCCCGAGCCGCACCTGAACGGCCGGCGCATCCCCTGGCCGCGCGGGCGGGTGCTGGGCGGCTCCTCGGCGATCAACGGCATGATCTACACCCGCGGAAACCGGCTGGATTACGACGGCTGGGCCCAGACGGGGCTGCGCGACTGGTCCTACGACCGGGTGCTGGACGCCTTCAAACGGTCCGAGCGTCATCACCGCGGGGAAAGCGCATTCCACGGGGGCGAAGGCGAGCTGCCCGTCGGCCCGGCCACCAGCTCGAACCCCCTGTTCGACGCCTTCATCAAGGCGGGAACCCAGGCCGGCCATCGCTTCAACCCCGACTTCAACGGCGCCGAACAGGAGGGGGTCGGCCGCTACGACTACAACATCCGGCGTGGCCAGCGGTGGAGCTCGGCCCGCTCGTTCGTCGACCCGATCCGCGGCCGCCCGAACCTGGACATCCTGACCGGCGCGCAGCTCATGAAAGTGAACCTCGAGCGCGGCCGGGCCGTCGGCGTGAAGCTGAAGCTCGGCGCCAAGGCCGTCGACATCCCGGCCGAGCGGGAGGTGATCCTGTCCTGCGGGGCGATCGGCTCGCCGATGGGGCTGATGCACTCGGGGATCGGCGATGCGGACGCCCTGAAAGCGGCGGGCGTCGAGCCCGTGGTCGACCTGAAGTCGGTGGGCCAGAACCTGCAGGACCACATGCACGTGGCCGTGGCCCATCGCTCCAAGACCCCCGACGAGACCTGGGCGCATCTGCGGCTCGACAAGGCGGCGATCGGCTTCGTCCGGGCGGCCGCGTTCGGCAAGGGACCCTTCAGCCGCTTCCCGCACGAGGGCGGCGCTTTCCTGAAGACCGATCGCTCGGCCTCAGCCCCGGAGGTCCAGATCCACTTCATCGCAGGCGGAGCCGGCGGCGGCCTGCGCCATCCGTTCGCGCGGAAGGCCGCGCCCCGCTTCGCGGACGGCCACATCTTCTACGGCTCGGTCTGCCAGCTCAGGCCCGAGAGCACCGGCGAGATCGCCCTGCGCAGCTCAGACCCCTTCGAAGCGCCCGTGATCCGGGCCAACTACCTCTCCAGCCCCACCGACCGCCGGGTCGTACGCGAGGGTCTGAAGCTGGTGCGCGAGATCTTCGCCCAGCCGGCCATGGATCCGCATCGCGGCGAGGAGATCGCGCCGGGCCC
>CAZTMF010000312.1:0-4424 GCA_964614675.1 uncultured Caulobacteraceae bacterium
CGGCCGCGACGTGCCGGGCTACGCCTCCCTGATGGTGGCGGTGCTGCTGAGCCTGGGGCTGCAGATGCTGGCCCTGGGCGTGATCGGCGAATACCTCGGCCGCATATTCCAGGAAGTGAAGCGCCGGCCGCTCTACGTCACTCGCCGGAGCTACGGCTTCGACGAGGCCGAGGCCTGATGGAACAGGCCGCCTTCCATCGCATGCGCGAGCTGCAGGACCACCACTGGTGGTTCGAGGCCCGCCGCCGGATTCTCGAGGGCCTGATCTCGGAGCTGAAGCCGCCGCGCGGCGCGCGCATCCTGGAGGTGGGCTGCGGACCGGGGGGCAACCTGCCCATGCTCTCGCGCTTCGGCGAGGTCACGGGCCTGGAGCCCGACGCCGGGGCGCGCCGGCACGCGGCCGCCTCGGGCGTGGCGCGGGTCAAGGCCGGCTCCCTGCCGGATGGTCTGGACCTGCCCAAGCACAGCTTCGACCTGGTCTGCGCCTTCGACGTGCTCGAACACGTGGCCAAGGACGGGGAGTCCGTGTCGGCCCTGGCGCGGATGGTCAAACCCGGCGGCTGGCTCTGCGCCACCGCCCCGGCCTATCCCTGGATGTGGAGCGCCCACGATGCGGCGCACCATCACCACCGCCGCTATCATCGCCGCCAGTTCGAGGCCCTGTTCACCGACGCCGGCCTGACGGTGGTGAAGTCGAGCCACTTCAACGCCGTGCTCCTGCCGCTGGCGGTCGCGGCGCGGGCTGTGAAGAAGCTGTTGGGGTCGGACAGCCCCGACGACACCATGCCCGCGCCCTGGGTGAACAAGGCGCTGCTGGAGCTGATGGCCTCGGAACGCGGCTGGCTGCGGCGCGGGTCGCTGCCCCTGGGTCTTTCGCTGGTGGTCATCGCCCGCCGCATCGGCGAGACCGGGTAGGGCGCCTAGGAGGCCAGAGGAGCGCCGGCTTCGATCCAGCCTCCCCGCTGCGGACTGCGCAGCCAGATCGCCCGCAGGACCATGAGGAGGAGGCCCATCAGCGCCAGGATGCTGATCGCCGCTCCCACCTCCTCCTGCCAGATCCAGCGCCGTTCGATCCGATACTCCCCGGGCGGCCCCTTGAAGGTGATCAGCGGGCCGACATAGGGGACCTCCCGTCCATCGTGGACCAGTCGCCAGATCGGGAAGGCGGCGCGCCCGATGGTGTGGACGCCAGGCTCGGCGACCGACAGGACGGACGCGCGCGGCAGGCTCGAATAGGCGTCGAGATGCGGGACGCGCTTTCGGTCGGTCACGCCCGCCTGAAGTCCTCGCGGCAGGTATTCCACGGCGTCCGGCAAGGTCCGCACCAGCAGCGCCGTATCCGGCGTTCTCCCGCGCATGATGTTCTGGACGATCTGGCCGGATTCACTGATCCAGCCCGACGACAAGAGGCAGAAGGCCAGCAGCATGACGCGCGGCGCGGGGCGCCGCGCGGCGAAGGCGGTCATGCCCAGGAAGAGCACAATGCCGATGGCTCGCCAGGGAAACTGCACCGCCGACAGGCCGGGCAAGGCCAGGATCGGGAGCAGGCCGGTGGCGGACAGCGCGGCGGCCACGGCCATCCAGAACCACCAGCGGCCTCCGCGGTGGGCAAGCAGGACGACCCCTGCGCAGGCGATCAGGAACGGACTGAAGGCCAGCCAGGAGTCCCTGTCCCAATTCCAGACGAACCAGTTGCTCACCGTGAAGTGGGCGGTCCACAGAAGGCTCGACTGGATCGCCTTCTGAAGCGTGAGGGCGGGCAGCAGGAAGAACGCCGCCAGGCCGGCGCCAAGCAGCCCGGCGCACAGACCCGGGACCAGCGTCCGGCGGTCCAGGAGGACGCGCCGGATCCCCAGCGGCGCGATCAGGAAGACCAGCGCCAACACGGCGGTCGGCAGATGGGTCAGGAGCAGGCCGGCCATAGACGCGGCCAGCAGCGGCGGGGCCCAGCGCCGCGGCAGCGCCTCGATGCCCATGGCGATCAGCGGCAGCCAGACGAAGGCGGCGTGCTCGGCCAGCGCCCCCCGAGTGTAGATGTCCGTCAGGCGATAGGGCAGCGCCATGTAGAGCGCCGCGGCCAGCAGGGACGGGGTCCCGCGCCACCGCAGCCAGCGGTCCATGGCGACGCCGGAGGCGAACAGCAGCAGCGTCGCCGCCAGCGTGATCGCCCGGGTCACCTCGATCCCGAGCGAATGGATGGCGCCGGTCAGGAAGAAGGTCAGGGGCGGGTAGAAGTAGAAGGTCGGGGCGCCGAGACCTTCGAAGCTGCCCGGCAGCCAGCGCGGATAGATCTCGCCCCGCGCCCAGGCGTCCCGGAATTCGGACGTCCACATGATGTTGTAGGGCGCGGAATCGCTGAAGTGCAGGCCCCAGACGAACTCCGGCGCCATGACCGCGAGGGCGACGCAAGCCAGCACGATGTAGTTGCGCGCGCCGCTCCGCGCCCACGCCGTACCGAACGGCGCCAGAGACGGCGAGAGGACGGCGCTCACCACGGGATGGCTGGACCTGTCTGCATGTCCCAAGCTTGGCCGGCGGCGCTTAAGGTTGGCTAAACACCCCCGGGCCTGCTCGAGGCGCGGCCCTGGTCCAGACCTCGATCCCGTTCGCCGAGCCGTAGAAACGGTAGCCCTGAAGCGCGCCAGCGACCGCCGCGTCCTTCATCGCCCAAGTCCGCCAGTCGAACCGCTTGCGGTCGAACAGCACGACGTCCGGGCGCCCGGCGCGGATGTCACGGGCGAGCCGCGTCCGGTCGGAGTTCATCAGGGCGTCCAGGCGGACGCGCTGGGCCGGCGTCAGGCGCTCTCCATCCTCGCGGCGCAAGGCGCCGTCGGAGATCCACAGGCTGGGTCCGGACCCGACCCAGCGCCCGTGCAGGGCGCGCACGATCGGCATGCCGACCCCGAGATTGCCGGAGACCGCGATCAGACCGGGCGAGGGCGGCGCTACGGCCGCCACGGTCCGCGCCAGGGCCCCGGAGTCCACGTTCGCCGTCAGCCAGGCCATGGCGGCCAGCGATGGCGCCAGCAGCATCGCGCGATCGCTCCGGGTCCAGGCCCGGGCCCGCGCCGGGGGCGTCATGGCGGCCGAGCCGAGCAGGCCGAGCGCCGCGAAGGCCAGCATCGGATAGGCGTGATAGGGCCAGCCCTTGCCCTGGACCAGGAAGGCCAGGGCGCCGCCGAGGGCCGCCAGCATCGGCGCGGCCAACAGCCGCCCGTCCAGCCGCATCAGCCTGGCCACCAGCGCGGCGCCCAGCGCCAGCGGAACCCCGGGCAGGATCAGGAGCTCCCAGAGTGGCGCGCGGATCGGCAGATAGACGTCGCGCAGCAGCGGGCCGACGCCGCCGAGGTAGTTGGGGAACCGGACCAGAACGGCCACGACGTAGCCGCCGAGCGCCACGGCGGCGGCCCCGTATTCGGGCAAGGCGAGGGGCCGCCAGAGGTCGCGGCGCCAGGCCCAGAGCGCGGGCAAGGCCGCGATGGCGGCGAAATGCGGCTTCAGGGCCACCGCGACGCCGAGGCCGAGGCCGGCGAAGACGGTCAGCATCCAGGGCGGCCGCCGCCCGTCGGACCCCAGCGAGGTCGTGGCCAAGAACGGAAGCAGCGCGATGACGGCGAGGTGCTCGCGCTGGCCGAAGGCGGCGGCAGGCATCACGCCGAGGGTGAAGGCGCCCGCGGCCGAAAGCTTCCAGCCCCGCACCGGATCGCGTTCGACCAGCGGCCGCAGGATCGCTCCCGAGAGGGCGAGGCTGGCGAGGATGGCGAGGACGCATAGGCCCGCAGTGACCGCCTCGAGTTGCAGCCCCAGCCCGTCGGCCAGGAACAGCGCCGGGGCATAGATGAAGACCGAAAGCGGGGGATTGACCTCGAGCACCTGGGCGTAGAGCCGCTGGCCGTGCAACACCCGCTCGGCGGCGATCTGCAGCCAAGTGACGTCGGGAACCGACACCAGAAGGCCGATGACGAAGGCCATCGCCATCAGGGCGGCGGTCAGCACCCGCCAGGGCGCGGGGCCCGACAAGGACAGGTTTCGGCCCCTGAGCGCGATCGGCTCGGCAAGGACGGTGCTCACGGCGGGACCCGGTTCTTCCCCAAAGTGGGGCGAGCCTGCACCAGCAGCCTTAATGGCCGCTCTACGGCCCCGGCCCAATTTCAGGCCGATCAGCTCTCGGACGCGTCCTCGCCGGGCTCCTCGGGGGTCTCGGAGGCCTCGATCTTCAGCTGGCGCACGTCGACGATCTCGGCGCCGTCGAAGGCCTGGAGGATCGCCTGGACGAAGGGATCGGCCTCGACGCTGCGACGGGTCTCCTGACGCTCGCGCTGGGCGCGCTCGAAGAAGCTCTCGGCCCCGCCCCCGCCTTCGGCGGCCACCAGCCAGGCCTGGCCGGTCCACTCCTTGAGCCGCTGGGCCAGCCGCTGCTGCAG
>CAZTMF010000313.1:0-4412 GCA_964614675.1 uncultured Caulobacteraceae bacterium
ACTTCTTCGACACCGCCGACGTCTATTCCCAGGGCGAGAGCGAGGAGATCCTCGGCCGCGCGCTGGCGGATTTCGGGGTGAACCGCGAAGAGGTGGTGGTGGCCTCCAAGGTCTATCAGCCCATGGGCCAGGATCCCAACGCCAGGGGCCTGTCGCGCAAGCACATCATGCACGGCATCGACAACAGCCTGCGCCGGCTTGGCCTGGACTATGTCGACCTCTACCAGATCCACCGCTTCGACCTGACGACGCCGATCGAGGAGACGCTCGAGGCCCTGACCGACGTGATCAAGTCCGGCAAGGCGCTCTACATCGGCGCCTCGACCATGGCGGCGTGGCAGTTCGCCAAGATGCTGCATGCGTCGGACGGTACGGGTTTCTCCCGCTTCGCGACCATGCAGAACAACTACAGCCTCATCTATCGCGAGGAGGAGCGGGAGATGATCCCCCTCTGCGAGGACGAGGGCGTGGGCCTGATCCCCTACAGTCCGATCGGCGGGGGCCTGCTGGCCGGCAGCCGACGGGCCGGGACCATCCGCTCCGGCTCGGTGATGGCGCGCGATCGCTTCAACCGTCCGGCGGACGAGGCGGTGATCGATGCGGTGAAGACCGTGGCCGACCAGCGGGGCGTCAAGCCGGCCGAGGTCGCCATCCAGTGGCTGCTCTCCAAGCCCGTGGTGACCGCCCCGATCGTCGGGGCCACCAAGGTCGCGCACCTGGACGATCCGATTCGGGCCGTGGACGCGGCCCCGCTGACGGCCGAGGAGGTCTCGATCCTCGAGGGCGCCTACGAGACCCAGCCGGTGCTGCCGGCTTATTTCCGGCCGCCCGACAGCCGGCCGAGGCAGCGCGCCGCCGCCTAGCTCCATCTCTGGATGGCTCTAATGCCACACCCGGCGCGGCTCGACCGCGGCGGCGAATTTGACATGAGCCTTACAATCGGCGCTGTGCGATGTTGGACGCGCCCGGGGGATTTCGCACCCCGGCGCCAAGCGGATGGGCGACAATCCGCGCCATTAAATCCGGTTGACAGGTCAGGGCTGCGAGGCAGTTTGTTGATCTCGTCAACGATATAACGAAGGGAGGACGGTCGGATGGCCGATCTTGCCATGGGGGGCCAGGCGGACACGGCGATCGCCGTGGATTCAGGCCACTCCCAACGCAAGATCCGAACAGCCTACACCGTCCGAATGTTCTTCGGCGCCGCGCCGACCGGGCTCAGACCCGGCGGCGGCGCCGATGAAATTGCCTGAGCAGAGCCTGGGGGAGGTGAAGCGATGGTCGACCTGGCGGAGGCCCCGCCCGTGATTCCCGCCGTGAGGCCGGGAGATCCGGAGCTGACGCCTGCCCGGCTCAAGGTCGCGGCGGTCTGCATGATCGGGGTGGCCCTGGCCACCACCGTGCTGCCGTTCTGCGCGGTCGGCGCGGCCCTCGGCCCCATGATGCTGGAGCTCGGCTGGGGGGCGAACCAGCTCTCCCTGTCCTACGCCCTGATGCTGTGGGCCGCCGCGATCAGCGTCTGGCCGGTCGGCATCCTGATCGACCGCTATGGCGCGAGGCCCGTGGTGGCGCTGGGCGCTGTGGCGATCGCCCTTGTCAGCCTCATGCTGCCCCTGGTCCGTCACTTCTGGCAGTTCTGCGCCCTGTTCTCCCTGCTCGGCGTCTGCGGCGCCGTCGGCCTGGGCTATAGCAAGATCGTGGCGACCCTGTTCGCCCGCCGGCGCGGCCTGGCTCTGGGCGTCTTCGCCGCCGAGGGATCGGCGCTCAGCATGATCCTGCCGCTGGCGTCCGACCGGCTGGTGCACGAAAGCGGTTGGCGTGGCGCCTTCGCGATCCTGGGGCTGCTGGTGCTCGCCATCGCGCCCCTGCTCTACTTCGGTCTCGCGACTCGAAGCGGCGGGGTCGAGCCTCCGCGCGCGACCGATCCGGACGCCGAGGGCGTGTATGCGTCTCAGGCGGTCAAGACCCGCGCCTTCTGGCTGATTGTCCTGGCCAGCCTGATCAGCGGCGTGGTCGGCAACATCGTTCTGACCGGCATCGGCGCCGTGCTCCTGCATCGCGGGCTCGGTGACGCGGCCTCCGGGCTCCGCGGCGCGCCGATCGGCCTCCTGGCCACCCTGGTCGGACCGATCTGCGCAGGTCTCGTGCTGGACAGGACCCGTTCGCCGGCGGTCGCCGTCGCGGCCTACCTGCTCAGCGCCCTCACCTGCCTGGTCTGGGCCGTGGTCAGCCCCGGCTTCGGCGGCAAGCCCCTGTTGATGGGCGGCTTCGTGCTGGGGGCCTTCGCCTACTCGGCCCAGTCGCCCATGGTCGGCTACCTGTTCAGCCGCTACTTCGGCCTGAAGTCGTTCGCCACCGCCTGCAGCCTCCAAGCCTTCATCCAGGCCATCGTGATGGGCACGACGGGGGCGGTCATCGCCCAGTCGATGGGGGCCCTGGGACAGGAGCCCTTGGTGTTCGCTCTCGGAACCGCAGCGCCGTTGGCCGCCGCACTGCTCTATCTGCTGCTGCCGGCCTATCGCTACGGAACGGCGCGCCCACCTGGGCTCGCCAGCCAGTCCCCACGCTCATTCCGAACCTGGTGGTCTCGCGCGCCATCGTAAGAGACGGTCCTGGGAGGTCCTCGCCATGGCAAGCATCGACCAAGACGACGCCAAGCCGGAATCGGACTTCTCGCCTCGCAAGATCAAGATCGCGAGCGTGATCCTGCTCGGCCAGTCCTTCGGCAGCTCGCTCGTGCCGTTCTTCGCCCTCGGCTATGTGCTCCCCTACATGACGAAGGAGTTCGGCTGGTCGCGCACGGAGTTCCTGGGCGGCAGCACCGCGCTCCTGTTCGTCGGCGCCCTGGTCTCCTGGCCCTTCGGGATCCTGACCGACAGGATCGGCGCGCGCTCCCTGATCATCCTGGGGACCCTGGGCGTCGGTCTGGCGACCCTGCTGGTTCCGCTGGTGCACAGCGCTCCGATCGGACCGCTGCCCCGGGCGTGGGAGTTCTACGCCCTCTTCGCGGTGATCGGATTCTTCGGCTGCTGTGTGGTCAGCTATTCCAAGGTCACGACCTCGCTCTTCACCCAGAACCGCGGCAAGGCCATGGCGATCCTGGGCGCGGAAGGGACCGTGGCGCGGATGATCGTGCCCGGCGTGACCGCCTTCCTGATCCTGCATTACGGCTGGCGCGGCCTGTTCACGACCATCGGGCTCGTCGTCCTAGCGATCGTGCCCCTGATCTTCCTGTGCCTAGAGGAGCCCGGCACCCGGGGCCTGAAGCCCACGCTGTCGTTCAGGAAACCAACCGTGGCGGCGCAGAGCGCCGGCGCCATGGTGATGACCTTCGACGGCATGGCCTTCTCGGAGGTGCTGCGCGACAAGGTCTTCTGGCTGATGCTGGCGGCCGGCATCCTCGCCATCGCGACCGGCAACGGCATGCTGACCAACATCCCCGCCTCGCTGATCGATCGCGGCTTCAGGCTGCAGACCATCGGCAATGTCGATTCCCTGGCGACCCTGGCTGGCATCCCGGGGGTGCTGCTCGCCGGCTACCTGATGGACAAGATCCCCTCGGCGAAGGTCGCGGCGCCCTTCCATCTGCTCACCGCGCTGGCGGCGGTGCTGCTCATGATCGTCACCCCCGCCTATGGCGGCCAGCCCCTTCTGCTCCTGGGCCGGTGCCTCTTCACCTTCGCCTTCTCGGCGTCCCTGCCGCTCAGCGCCTATCTGATGACCCGCTTCTTCGGCCTGAAGGCCTATGCCTCGATATATGGCCTCATGGCCGGGATCCAGGCCCTCTTCTCGTCCTGGGCGCCGATCGCGTTCGGCCGCATCTACGACGTCACCCACTCCTATCGGATCGGCTACGAAGCCTGGGCGGCGGCGGCCTTCCTGGCCTCGCTCATCTACCTGATCCTGCCCCGCTATCGCTTCTCGGCCAATATCGGCGCCATGCCCGCGGCCGGCCGGCCGAAGTCGCCGTCCGGCTCCGCGGACGCCCCGGCTCACGCCGCGGCCGGATAGGCGACCTCAGCGCTTCGAGAAGTCCGGCGGACCCAGGGCGACCTCGTCGAGATAGATCTGGGTGGTCAGGAGGTTCGGGATACTGGCGCAGAGCGCCTCGTTGGAGGGCTCGTCCGGCCAGGACGCTTCGATGGCGTCGTGCCGCTCGCGGATGGCGCTCCGGAGCTCCGGGTGGCTCAGGATGTAGAGCCGGTTCTCGCGCACGCCTTGCAGGATCCGCCGTCCGGCCTCCTCCGGCTCCATCCAGGCGTCGGTGAAGCTGATCGAGCCTTTCACCGGCTCGGCGGTCGGGCCACCCGGCGGCCGGTAGCCGGTCTCGGCCAGGTCGGAAGGGCGCTTGGCGCCCGCCTCGGCGATGTTCGACTTCACCGGCCCCGGGCAATAGACCGAGACGCCGATGC
>CAZTMF010000314.1:0-4410 GCA_964614675.1 uncultured Caulobacteraceae bacterium
GGGGTCGCCTGGGTTGGCCAGGGCCTGGCGGGCGCGAAACAGGCGCTGCTGGATCACGTATTTGGACACCCCGCCCTCGGGGGCGAACAGGCGATAGAGGCGCGAGCGCGAGACGTTCGCCGCCTTCCAGATGGCGCTGGGCTCGAGGTCCTCGCTGTCGAGGTGGGCGTCGATGTAGGCGGCGGCGCGCTCGAAGGCGCGAAGATCGTCGGCCCGGCGCCGGAGCGGCGCGTCCGCGGCGCCCGGGGGAGGGATGATCTCGGCGACCCATTCGGCGATGGCCCGGGTCTCGACCTCCGCGTGCTGGGCGTGGCCCGAGCGGATGCGGTCCAGCAGTTCCTGGATGTGGCGGAACAGGGGCTCCGCCGATTGCCGGTTCACGACCGTACCGTTCAGGCCCTGCAGCCACGGCAGGCGCTGTTGGACCAGGGCGCGGTCAAGGCCGACGGTGATCAGGTCATGATCGCTGTGCAGGAGGGAGGAGGGCCGTCCGAAATCGGCGATCAGCGCCTCGCCCGGACCGACCTCGACCTTCCGCCCATCCAGGTCGCCGGTGATGGCGCCCTGCTGCAGCAGGATGATCCCCACGAAGTCGTGGCCGTCCATGCGGATGGTCTCGGGCAGGCGGATGCTGCGCTGGGCGCTGGTGCTCGCCACCCGCAGATGGACATAGGGCAGACGGCAGAGCTCGATGCGGCAACGCACCGGTTGGGCCAGGATCTCGACCAGCACCGCCAGCGAATAGACGTGCACGAACATCCGCTCGCGATCGGCGGCAGGGTAGTCGGCGGTGTCGAACACCGCCCGCGAGACGCCGCGATGATCCAGACCGCCAGCCAGGCGTCCCCGCGGATCGTCGGAAAATGCTGAGCTCGGATTAAGCATGGCCATTCTAGCTGTACTTAGTTCCGCGACGGGGGGAAACGGCGCCGCCCATGAACAAATCTTAATCCCAACCTCAGCAAGACCCATGCCCGGCGATCGGACTGGGACTCTCAGTCAAGTTCATAGGACGCATGGCAAAGCTCGCGCCCCGTCCTGGCCGCCTGGGGATGCGCGACAAACCTATTGAGACGCGAGGGCAAGAAGGGCGCACGAGGTTGGCGTCACTCTGATCTCAACCGCCGGTGATGCGGGAGGGGAGTCTGGCCAAGACAGCGAATGCGCCGCTGGACCGTCAACAGGGGAGACGTGGGTACGCAGCGTCCGGACTGGGCTCAAATCGCTCTCGGCGTCTGGGTGATCGTCGGCCTTCTGGTGCTGGCGGTCGTCGTCGCCCGGAGCCTCCCATAGCCGGCCGTGGTCGCCGCGGGTCTGAAATGAACATCGTCGTAGGGTACGTGCAGTCGAATGGCGACGAGGTCCACCTGGCCGGCGAGGTTCGCGCGCTCCTGGCCGTCGGCTGCCAGACCGTCCGGATCGAGGCGGCCGAAACGCCGGACAAGGCCTTCAAGCCGGTCCTGAACGCGGTTTGCGAGTTCCTTGGATCCGGCGACCAGCTGGTGGTCCCCGACGTCACCCACCTGGGCTGCAGCCCGAACGCGGCGGAGGCCTTGCTCGACCGGCTGGAGCAACGCGGCGCCCGCGTGCGCCTGCTCGAGACTGACGGGGACAACCGCTTCTCCCGCCCGAGGGCCGCCCCTTGGCGGGAGGCCCCTGCCGCGCTGACCGCGCGCGGCAGGGGCGTCGATCCCGGCGCCGTCCGGGCGCTGAGCGCCCACGGTTTCGGCCCCTCGCAGATCGCCCGGCAGCTCGGCGTGTCCCGGATGACCGTCTGGCGCAAGCTGGCCGCCGCCGGCGCATAGGCGCTGATCCAGGATCGCTCTGGTCAAGGTCGGATAGGGCTTGCGTGTGGAACAAAACGAGAATATCTAGAAAAGAACAAACATGGAACTCAGGGATGTGACATGACGCGCTTTGCTAGAGAGACGATGGCCCTTGCGTCGGTGGCGGGCTTCGTTTGGATGATGTGCCAGGTGGCCCATCTGGTCGCCTGAGTCGCGGGCCTGACGGCCCCCAGGGAGCAGTCGAATGTCCGGGCTGGGCGACGCCTTCGTGCACCTTCGGGTCCGGTCGGCCTACTCGTTGCTCGAAGGCGCGATCAAGGCAGACAAGATCGGGACCCTGGCGGCCAAGGACGGCATGCCGGCCGTCGCCATCGCCGACCGGACCAATCTGTTCGGCGCGCTCGAATTTTCGATCGCCACCAAGGACTCCGGAGTTCAGCCGATCGTCGGCTGCGCGCTTCCGGTGTCGGGCATTGGCGAGGGGCGGCCCGAGCGCTGGGCGCGGACGCCCACCATCATGCTGCTGGTCCAGAACGCGGCCGGTTGGCGCAACCTTTCGATCCTGTCCTCCGCCGCCTACCTCGACTCCATGGGAACGGACGAGCCCCAGGTCCCCTGGGACAAGGTCGCGGCTCATGCCGAGGGCCTGATCCTGCTGTCCGGCGGCCCGGACGGTCCGATCGACCCCTTGTTCGCGGCCGGCAAGATCAAGGAGGGCCGCGCCGCGCTCGAGCGCATGGCCGAGGCGTTCGGCGACCGGCTGTACGTGGAGCTGCAGCGCCATGGCGAGGCGGTGGAAGCGGCGGCCGAGCCGGGCCTCGTGGCCTGGGCCTATGACCGGGACGTCCCGCTGGTGGCCACCAACGACGTCTATTTCGGCGCCCCCGAGAAATACCGGGCGCACGATGCGCTGCTGTGCATCGCCGACGGCGCCTTCCTGGGCCAGGACGACCGCCGGCGGGTGACGCCCGAGCACTGGTTCAAGCCGGCCAAGGCCATGCGCGAGCTGTTCGCCGACCTGCCGGAGGCCTGCGACAACACCCTCGATATCGCCCGCCGCTGCGCCTTCATGGTCAAGAAGCGCGATCCGATCCTGCCGCGCTTCGCCACGGCGGCCGGGCGCAGCGAGGACGAGGAGCTGGCCCACCAGGCCCGTGAGGGCCTCAACGCCCGGCTGAAGGTCCACCCGCTCGCGGCCGACCGGGAGGAGTACGACAAGCGGCTGGCGCGAGAGATCGGCGTCATCCAGCAGATGGGCTTCCCCGGCTACTTCCTGATCGTCTCGGACTTCATCAAGTGGGCCAAGGCGCGCGGGATTCCCGTGGGCCCCGGCCGCGGTTCGGGGGCCAGCTCGCTGGTGGCCTGGTCGCTGATGATCACCGACCTCGACCCCCTCCGCTACAGCCTGATCTTCGAGCGCTTCCTCAATCCCGAGCGGATCTCGATGCCGGACTTCGACATCGATTTTTGCCAGGAACGTCGGGAAGAGGTGATTGCCTACGTCCAGGACAAGTACGGCCGCGACCGGGTGGCCCAGATCATCACCTTCGGCACCCTGCAGGCGCGGGCCGTGCTGCGCGACGCCGGGCGGGTGATGCAGCTGCCCCTGGGCCTGGTCGACCGCCTGGCCAAGATGGTGCCCAGCAATCCAGCCAATCCGGTGACCCTGGCCCAGGCCATCCAGATGGAGCCGCGTCTCCAGCAGGCGCGCCGCGACGAGGACTCCGTCGCCGAGCTGCTCGAGGTGGCGCTCGAGCTCGAGGGCCTCTACCGTAACGCCTCGACCCACGCCGCGGGCGTGGTGATCGCCGACCGGCCGCTGACCGAGCTCGTGCCGCTCTACCAGGATCCCCGTTCAGAGCTGCCGGCCACCCAGTTCAACATGAAGTGGGTCGAGAGCGCGGGCCTGGTGAAGTTCGACTTCCTGGGCCTGAAGACCCTGACGGTGCTCGATCGCGCGGTGCGCTTCCTCGAGCGCCGCGGCTCTGGGATCAGCCTGGAGGCGCTGCCGCTCAACGATGCGCCCAGCTACCAGCTGATGGCGTCCGGCCAGACGCTGGGGGTGTTCCAGCTGGAAAGCCAGGGCATGCGCGACATCCTGCGCCAGCTGAGGCCCGCTTCGCTGGAGGAGGTCACCGCCCTGATCTCGCTCTATCGGCCGGGCCCGATGGACAGCATTCCCGAGTATGTCGACTGCAAGATGGGCCGCCGGCCCGTCGACGTGGTCCACCCGCTGCTGGATCCGGTGCTGCGCGATACCTACGGGGTGATCGTCTACCAGGAGCAGGTGATGCAGATCGCCCAGATCCTGGCGGGCTACAGCCTGGGCGAGGCCGACCTGCTGCGCCGGGCCATGGGAAAGAAGAAGAAGGAGGAGATGGACCTCCAGCGCGCCCGCTTCCTCTCGGGCGCCGCCGGGCGCGGGCTGAAGGAGGAAACGGCCAAGCTGCTCTTCGATCGGATGGAGAAGTTCGCCGGCTACGGCTTCAACAAGGGCCACGCCGCGCCCTACGCCCTGATCGCCTATCAGACGGCCTTCCTGAAGGCGAACCACCCGGTCGAGTTCTACGCCGCCTCGATGAGCCTCGACATCTCCAACACCGACAAGCTGGCGGTCTTCTAC
>CAZTMF010000315.1:0-4406 GCA_964614675.1 uncultured Caulobacteraceae bacterium
ATGGGCGCCAAGCTCGCCTGTCCGGACAAGCTCTGCATCAACGTCTGGGGCGATGCGGCCATCGGCTTCACCGGCATGGACTTCGAGACGGCCGCCCGCGAGCGGATCCCGATCCTGTCGATCCTGCTCAACAACGAGGCCATGGCCATCGAGCTCAACATCATGCCGGTGGCGACCCAGAAGTACCGCTCGACCGACATCTCGGGGAACTACGCCGACTTCGCCAAGGCGTTGGGCGGCTATGGCGAGCGGGTGTCGAGGCCCGACGACATCATCCCGGCCATCAAGCGCGGCATCCAGAAGACCCAGGAAGGCACGCCGGTCCTCCTGGAATTCATGACCTGCCAGGAAACCCGGGCCTCGCGGCTTTAGAGCGCCCGCCAGCAGCCGTGGACCGCGCCCCTGAGTCTCAGGGGCAGGTGGATCACCGCCACCGGGCCGTCGGCCATGCGGCCGGCGCGGAAGACGCCGACGTCGGAGAGGTTGTCGGCGTGGCGTTCGATCACCGAGAGGACATAGCCGTCGGTCTCGCCTGACCCCGCCGGGACGAACTGCGGCTCCTGGAAGGCGTCGTCGTCGCCGCCGTACCAGGCGTCGACCTCGCCGGTGTCCATGTCGACGCGGCCCACCAGGTTGAAGCCGCCGCCCACAGGGCCCGACATCCGCATGGCGCGGGTGGGGTCCACCATGCCCATCCAGGTCTGGCGATAGCGCTGGCCGATGCGGCGGTCGTCGATGCGCGGCACGTCGCCGGGGACACGGCTCACCACGCGCTCGTCGATCCGGTCGTCGTTGCGCGTGAGGTCCAGCGTCCAGCGCGAAGGGAAGGCCGAGGCCTTGGCCGGATCGTAGGGCATGCCCGAGACGTCGGGGATGAAGGGGAAGCTGTTCATCTCCGAGACGCAGAGGTCCAGGGTGATCTGCTCGCCCTCGTTGAAGGCGTTGATCACGTGGAAGAATTGCCCGCCGGGGCGCCGGAACCAGCGGATGTCCTTGACGCCGGTCTTGCGCGGGACCACCGCGACCCAGCAGTCCTGGGCGATGTCGCTCATCCAGTGCGGGCCGCCGGCCTGCATGCGGGCGAGTTCGGTGATGGTCGGGAAGATCGGGAAGACCGCGTAGTCCTCGGTGATCGCGAAGTCGTGGACCATGCCGGGATAGGGGGCCTCGAACCACTCCTCGCTGACCAGCCGTCCGGCCGCGTCGGCCACGCAGAAAGCCATGTCGCGCGAGGCGTCGCCCGAGGCCTCGTATCCGTAGAACAAGAGCTCGCCCGTGCGCGGATCGAGCTTGGGGTGGGCCGAAACGGTGACGGACTTCAGCCGCCCGTCCCAGTCGAAGCGGCCCAGGGTCTCCAGGGTGTCCGGATCGACCTCGTAGGGCAGGCCGTCCTCCTTCGAGGCGAACAGCCGCCCCGCGTGCCAGATCGGCGAGGTGTTCGCCACGGTGCGGTCCAGGCCCGCGACGCTGGTCTCGTCGGTGAAGCGGTTGCGGTAGGCCCCATAGAGCGCCCGCCGGGCGGCGCGCTCGGCCAGGAACCGCTCGGTGCGCACAAAGCGGCTCCGGTAGTCGACATGGCCGTCCTCGAAACGAAAGGCCGAGATCATGCCGTCGCCGGAGATGTAGAAGTCGTCGCCCAGCCTGGGCGGAAACTGCGGGTCCGGGGTCATCCGGTACCAGACGCCCTTGAGCTCGGCAGGCAGTTCGCCGTCGATCTCCAGGTCGAAGATGTCGGCCTCCACGCGCGAGGGGGCGTTGTAGCCGGAGAAGGCGGTGGTCTTGGGGAAGGGTTTGGTCACGGGCGCATCCAATGGGTCGGGTGGCGGCTCTGGGTCTTCATCGTGAGGGAGGATATCGGCGGAGCTCGCCGCGCCTTTGTCTTCGCTCAAAACTTCTAGAGATGGGCAGCCTCCTCAGCGCCTCTCCCACGGGGTCGCCTTGTCGAAGGGGCTGCGCATGCCGAAGGGGACACGGGGCCCCAGCACCACCTCCACGCAGCTGATCTGGCCGTCCACGATCTTGAACATCTCGGCCTGGACGATGGTGAAGGGGATCATCTCGTCGGGCCCCATCTTCAGCACCTGGCCATTGCGCAGGGTGAGCTGGCGCGCGGTCCCCGGCACGTTCGGCGTGTAGAGGCCCACCACCAGGCCGTGCTCGCGGTCCACCGCCCACACCCGGCGCGGGTCGACCTTGTTGCCGTTCCTGAACCGCCCCGAATTCATCTGGCCGAAGCAGCCGAGGTCGCCGATGTCCTTGCCGGCGGCGGCCGCGGGCTCGGAGCCCGCCGCAGCGGGACCAGGGGACGGGCCGTTGGTGGTCTTGCGGCCGTTGTCGTAGCGCTCGCAGTCGGCCGCGTAGGGGGCGAGCGATCCGTCCCCCTGCTCCATGGCGTCCCAGTTGGAGCTGGCGATGGCGATCAATTTCTCACGCGAGCGCCGCGTGGCGGCGGGCTCGACGCGGGCGAAGTCTGGACGCGGGCCGGGCACGGTGGCGGCCGCGCTCAGCCCCACCCTGCCCACGACGGTCTCGGCCTCGGTGATCCGGCGGTTCACCACCTTCAGGCGCACGCCGAGCATCTCCGGCGTGTCGTTCTCCTTGACGATGCCGATCCAGACCACGTCCCCGCGCGCCGGATCGGCCGCATAGATGTTGAAGTCGCGTCGCCCGTTCGCCGTGCGCCACAGGCCCTCGCGGCCGAACGTCAGCGGGACGAGGTTCTCGGTGAACCTCACATTGGGCGCCGTCGGCAGGCGCGCCGCGTCATGCGCGACCAGGGCGTCGGCGTAGCGGTCCGCCAGGGCGACCAGGCAGGCGCGGTCGCAGCTCGCGGGGGCGGCATGCGCGGCGCCGCAGAGGGCGGCCAGCGCCGCTGCTCCGACAGCCAGGGAGCGGAGCCGGTTCACGGGGCTACTGCCGCGGATTGTCCAGCGAGACCTGGCTCGGCGAGGCATAGGCGCCGGCCTGCTGGGTCCCGGGGTTCCACGGCTTGCCGGTGACCGGGTTCGGGTAGTGGAAGGGCACGATGTAATAGTTGGGGTAGGTCAGATAGACCACGGTCGGCGGCAGGTCCGGCGGCTCGCCGAAGCTTTCAGGCCGGGTGTTGGGCGTCGCCGCCTTCGCCCAGCCATCCCACGAGGTGTACATCGTGAAGGGGCCGTGGAGCTTGGAGATCTTCCAGACCCCGTTCTCCTTGCGGTACTCGTTCTCGTAGAGCGGGAGGCCCCAGCCGCCGTTCGACATCACGAAGGCGCGCATGCGCTGCTTGGCGTGCACCCCGTCCGGATCGATGTCGGCGATCGGCTGGAACTGCATGTGGTTGATGATCGAGCCTTCCTTGATCCCGTCGGGGCCGAAGGCCTTCTGCATGTACTCCAGGACGTGGTCGCGGCCGACGAAGACCCCGCGGCCGCCGATCTCCAGGGTGGCGTCGTCGGTGAACAGCTTGGAGAGCTGGGTCCACTGGGCCTTGTCGACGAAATAGCCGTAGGTCCGCTGGACGATCTCCACCTGGTTGGCGTCCTCCAGCCGGGTGATCCGCTTGTCGATATCGGCGAGCTGGGCGGAGGCCGCGGCTGAGTCTTCGGGAGGCGCGGCAGGAGCCTTTTTGTGAGCTGCGGACGCCGCGCCCGGAAGGGCGAGAGCACACACCATCCCGCTCATCCCGGCGAAGGCCGGGACCCAGGACAGGTGACGCCGCGCTGAAGCAAGGACCCGAACCCGCGCCGCCGTAATCCTTTGCGGCGCCCTTTGCTCTGACCTGTCCTGGGTCCCGGCCTTCGCCGGGATGAGCGGATGAATGAAGCTCATCACTTCCTCCCCAGGACGGAATCGGCGGGTTCGCCCGTGACAATCGGTTCGCCCGTCACCGGATGCGGATAGTCGAACGGCGGGATGTAGACGCCGGGGAAGGCGCGGTAGACCTCGGTCGGGGGCTTGTCGGGCGGGATCGCGGCGCTCGGGCCCTGGATGGGGATGGCCGACTTGGCCCAGCCCAGGTCGTAGTCGGTGAATCCGGTGACGTAGAAGTGCAGCCTGGCGATCTTCCAGACCCCGGCTTCCTTTACATAGTCGTTCTCGTAGGTCCCCTCGCCCCATTGGCCGCCCTGGCCCGCCCGGCCGAGCTGGACCATGCCGCGCCAGCGCGCCTTGGCCGTGCGGCCGTCGGGCGCCACGTGGATCACGCTCTGCAGCTGCATGTAGTTGTTCAGCTTGCCGGGCTCGGGGCCCTCCTTGCCGAGCAGCGACAGCGCCCGGCGGATGTGGTCCTTGCCGACATAGACGCCCATCTGGCCGTATTCGAACGAGCCCTTGGCGGCGAAGAGGTCGGCCACATCGCCCCACAGCGACTTGTCGACATAGTAGCCGTAGGCCGCCTGCAGGTTCTCGACCGCGTCCTTGTCCTT
>CAZTMF010000316.1:0-4389 GCA_964614675.1 uncultured Caulobacteraceae bacterium
AAGCGAACTCCGCAACCCGTCGCCTGGAGTTCGATGAGCGCTCCCAGCCGCTTGCCGATGGCGCGCGCCAGGCGATAACCCATCCCCTCGTCCACCTCCGGATCGAAGGATTCAGGAAGCTCCGGGCCGCTGTCAGTGACCTCCACCGCCACGCGCCCGCTGACGTCCCTGCGACATCCGACGAGGACCACGCCGGCGCCGCCGCGTCGCTGCACGCGCCTGAGGGCGCTGGTGATCGCCTCGACCACGACCTGGCTCAGCGGAAGGGTCTGATCGGGCCGCACGGCGCATCCCGGCAGCATCTCTTCGATGATCTCGGCCCCGCCGGAGAGGTCGGAGGCGAACCCCGTGCATATCTGGTGCAGATGCTCGCCCAGGTCGGCGGACTCCTGTCGTGCGTCGCAGGCCAAGTCGCGGTGCAGCCGCGCGACCGCCGCGATCTGAGCGCCGAGACCATCCAGGACAAGATGCATGGACTCCCGGGTGGGCTCCTCGGCCTGGTTGGTCAGCGCCGCCGCCTTCAGACGCACGTAAGCGGTGAGCTGGGCGAGGTGATTGGCGATCCGATGGTCGGCCTCTCCACGCAGGTCCAGACCGGCTGGAGCATCACGCGTCGGGAAGACGGCGCCGGAGAATCTCGCCGGCCGACTGGGAGCATCCAGGAGATCGATATGCATGGCGTCGCCTATCGAGAGCAACCGCAAGGCCCGGGCGGAGCAGCGGGTGACGCCAAGATGGGCGTGGCCAAGCTCCTGGACCTTGATCTCCGTCAATCCGCCCGATGGTCGGCCGCGACGGCGCCGTAAGCTTCAAGACCCTCGGCCCGGTCCGGCGGCTGCGCCGGCCTCACATGCCACTCGAAAAGTCGTAATGGTCGGGGCGCCGCCTGCGTCGTTCCACGCGCACTGACCACCGGCTGAGAGGCGCCAGATGACCTCCGATCCCGATCCGATGCCCGGCCCCGGGCGGTCTCCCGGCGACCGCCCTGACGCCCGCCATCATGTGGTCGTGGTGGGCGCGGGCTTTGGCGGGCTGGAGGTCGTCAAGGCGCTGAAGGGGGCGCCGGTCCGCATCACCCTGATCGACCAGCGCAACCACCACCTGTTCCAGCCGCTGCTCTACCAGGTCGCCACCGCCTCCCTCGCGACGTCCGAAATCGCGTGGCCGATCCGCGCCATGGTCCGCGACCGCCCTGACGTCCTCACCTTGCTGGCGCGGGTGATCGGGGTCGACGCCGACGCACGGCGAGTCGAACTCGAAGGCGGCCAGACCCTGGCCTACGACACCCTCGTCCTCGCGACCGGCGCCAGGCACGGCTATTTCGGACATGACGAATGGGAGCCGTTCGCCCCGGGGCTGAAGACCCTCGAGGACGCGGTCGGCATCCGCAGGCGGATCCTGCTGGCCTTCGAACAGGCGGAGTCCGAACCGGATGCCTCCGTACGCATTGCGCTCCTGACCTTTGTAGTGATCGGCGCCGGTCCCACCGGCGTGGAGCTGGCCGGCACGATCGCCGAACTCGCCCGGGACACCTTGCCGTCGGACTTCCGGAACATCGACACCATGACGGCGCGGGTCGTCCTGGCCGAGGCTGCGCCGCGGGTCTTGGGCGGCTATCGCCCCCCGCTGTCCGCCTACGCCCAGCGCGCCCTGGAACGCATCGGGGTCGAGGTGCGGCTAGGCCGCCCGGTGACGGCCTGCGACGCCGATGGCGTCGCGCTCGGCGACGAGCGCATCGCCGCCCGCACGCTGATCTGGGCCGCGGGGGTAAGGGCCTCCCAGGCCGCCCAATGGGTGCACGCCCCGGCCGACCCCGCGGGCAGGCTCAAGGTTCTTCCCGATCTCACCGTGCCGGGGCGGTCCGACATCTTCGCCATCGGCGATACTGTGAACATGGCCAATCCGGACGGGAGCGCGGTTCCCGGGATCGCGCCGGCCGCCAAGCAGCAGGGCGAATATGTCGGCCGGAGCATCCGGGCGTGTTTGAGCGGCGCCCCTCGGGGCGAGCCTTTCCGCTACAGAGACGCCGGTCGTCTGGCCCAGATCGGCAAACGGTCGGCCGTCGCCGACTTTGGCTGGATCGCCCTTCGCGGCTCACCGGCGTGGTGGCTCTGGGGCGCGGCGCACATCTATTTCCTGGTCGGCGTCCGAAGCCGGCTGGCGGTCGTGCTCAACTGGCTCTGGCTGCATTTTCGCAATCAACGCGCCGCTCGCCTGATCACCCAGGGCGGCGCCGACAGCTGATCTGAACAGCGTTCAGACGAGGTTCAGGCTGCCAAGCTCAACCATGACCGTTCTCGTGCGTTGTGGTTAAGAACCCAATGGGAGACGCTCCAATGAAACGTGCTCTGATGGCCGCGGCCATCGCTCTTTCGACAATCGCCGGGGCCGCTTCGGCGCCCCAGGTCGCCAGCGCCCAGGTGGTTTCCATCGGGCCCGGCGGCATCGGCATCTACGCCTACGGCGGCCGGCGCTACTGCTGGTACGACAGCGCCTGGCGTGGTCCGGGCTGGTACTGGTGCGGCTATGGCGCGCGCCGCGGCTATGGCTGGGGCGGCGGCTATGGCTGGAACAACTGGCGTCGCGGCGGCGGCTACCATGGCGGCGGTTATGGTGGCGGCCACTATGGCGGCGGCGGTCACTACGGTGGCGGCGGCCATTATGGCGGCGGCGGTCACTATGGCGGCGGCCATGACGGCGGTCACGGCGGCGGCCATCACCACTAGGTCCGGGCTTCGGACGCGGTCTGGCTGGACCGGCCGCGTCCTTCCCTGAGCGCGCAGGCCTTCCCCGGCGGGGTGAAAACCCTCTAAGACCCTCTTCGCCGAGGAGGAACCATGCGCGAACACCTGAAGTTCTACATCGACGGCCAGTGGGTGGACCCGGCCGAGCGCCGGACCATCGACGTGATCAATCCGGCGACCGAAGAGGTTTGCGGCCGGGTGAGTGCGGGGGCGCCGGCGGACGTCGACCGCGCCGTGGCCGCGGCTCAGAAGGCCTTCAAGACCTGGCGCAAGACCTCGCGCGCCGAGCGCCTCGCCGCCCTGAACCGCGTCGTCGAAGCCTTCCAGGCCCGGGTCGGCGACATGGCCGAGGCCATCACGCTCGAGATGGGCGCGCCGGCGTGGCTGGCCCAGGGCACCCAGGCCCCCATCGGCATCAACCACTTCAAGTCGGCCATCGGCGTCCTCGAGCGATACGAGTTCGAGGAGGACCGGGGAACCAGCCGCGTGCTGAAGGAGCCGATCGGCGTCTGCGGCTTCATCACCCCCTGGAACTGGCCGATCCACCAGATCTGCGCCAAGGTCGCCCCGGCCCTGGCGGTCGGTTGCACCGTGGTGCTCAAACCCTCCGAGATCGCCCCCTACTCTGGCCAGATCTTCGCCGAGATCATGGACGCCGCGGGCCTGCCGCCCGGCGTCTTCAACCTGGTCCAGGGCGAGGGCCCGGTGGTGGGCGCCGCCATCTCGGCCCATCCAGGCATCGACATGGTCTCGATCACCGGCTCGACGCGGGCGGGGATCGAGGTCGCCCGCGCCGCCGCCGCCACCCTGAAGCGCGTGCACCAGGAGCTGGGCGGCAAGTCGCCGAACATCGTGCTCGAGGACGCCGACCTGAAGCCGGCGATCACCGGCAGCGTCAATGCGGTGATGCAGAATTCCGGGCAGTCATGCCGCGCCCCGACCCGGATGCTGGCCCCCAACAAGCTGATGGACCAGGTCTGCGCCATCGCCAAGGAGGTGGCCGAGACCTGGACGCCGGGCGACCCACCCGGCAACGCCCGCATGGGCCCGGTGGTCTCCGAAGCCCAGTGGAACAAGGTCCAGGGCCTGATCAAGAAGGGGCTGGAGGGCGGCGCCACGGCCGTCACCGGCGGGCTCGGCCGGCCCGAGGGACTGGAGACCGGCTATTTCGTCAAGCCGACCATCCTGGCGAACGTCACCAACGACATGGAGGTGGCGCGCGAGGAGATCTTCGGGCCGGTGCTCTGCATCCTGGGCTACGACACGCTCGATGAGGCCATCGAGATCGGCAACGACACCGAATATGGCCTCGCCGGCTACGTCCAGAGCACCGACCTGGAGAAGGCCCGCGCGGTCGGCCGTGAGATCCGCGCCGGCTACATCAGCCTGAACAACGCGGGCCTGGACCTGAACGTGCCCTTCGGTGGCTACAAGCACTCCGGCAACGGCCGGGAGTTCGGCGACCACGCCTTCTCGGAGTTCCTGGAGCTGAAATCGGTCCTGGGCTGGAACCCGGCCAGCTAGCGCGTCCCGTCGCAGGCGGTCTCGGCCAGGGAGGCGTCGAAACGCGAGGCCGCATGGACGACGCGGCATTGCTCGGAACCGTCCGGCGCCTGGCGGCAGACGCAGTCGGCGCTGATGCCCG
>CAZTMF010000317.1:0-4384 GCA_964614675.1 uncultured Caulobacteraceae bacterium
GCGTCGTCGACGACGAAGCCGGTCGCGATGGTCAGGGCCATCAGGGTCAGGTTGTTGAGCGAGAAGCCCAGCAGGTACATCGCCCCGAAGGTGCCGACCAGCGACAGGGGCACCGCGACGCTGGCGATGAAGGTCGCCGGGATCGAGCGCAGGAAGAGGAAGATCACCGCCACCACCAGGATGACGGCGAGAGTCAGCTCGAACTCGACGTCGTGCACCGAGGCGCGGATCGAGAGGGTGCGGTCCGAGAGCACCGACACCTGTACGCCCGCCGGCATCTGGGCGATGAGGTCGGGGAGCGCCGCCTTGATCTTGTCGACGGTGCCGATGACGTTGGCGCCCGGCTGGCGCTGGACGTTGAGGATCAGCCCCGGCGTCGTGTTCATCCAGGCGCCGAGCTTGGTGTTTTCGGGCGCCTCCACCGCCTTGGCCACGTCGCTGAGCCTGACCGGCGCGCCGTTCTTGTAGGCGATGATCAGGCTCATGTACTCGCCCGCTTCGTTCAACTGGTCGTTGGAGTTGATCGAATAGGCGCGCGAGGGACCGTCGAACGACCCCTTGGCCGCGTTGGCGTTGGCGTTGGCGATGGTGGTCCGGAGCTGGTCCATGGTCAGGCCGTAGGAGGCCAGGACCGTCGGATTGACCTGGATGCGGATGGCCGGCCGCTGGCCGCCTGAGATGCTGACCAGGCCCACGCCCGGCATCTGCGAGATCTTCGACGCCAGCCGCTGGTCCGCCATGTCCTGGACCTGGGTCAGAGGCATGGTGTTGGAGGTCACGGCGATGGTCAGGATCGGCGCGTCGGCGGGATTGACCTTGGCGTAGACGGGGGGCGCCGGCAGGTCGGTGGGCAGAAGGTTGCCCGCGGCGTTCATCGCCGCCTGGACCTCCTGCTCGGCGATGTCGAGCTTGAGCGCCAGGTCGAACTGCAGGGTGATGACCGAGGCGCCGGCCGAGCTGACGGACGACATCCGGTTCAGGCCGGTCATCTGGCCGAACTGCCGCTCGAGCGGGGCTGTGACGGTCGAGGACATCACCTCCGGGCTCGCGCCCGGATAGAAGGTCTGCACCTGGATGGTCGGGTAATCGACCTCCGGCAGGGCCGAGAGCGGCAGGAACCTGAAGCCGACGATGCCGGCCAGCAGGATCGCCGCCATGAGCAGCGAGGTCGCCACCGGCCGCATGATGAACGGGCGGGACGGGCTCATCCGAGCAGGGCTCCGTCAGAGCGCGCTGCAGGTCCGGCCTTGGTGTCCCCCCGCGTTGGCGCGGAGCCCATCAGAAGCCCCCGCCACCACCGCCGCCGCCGCCGCCGCCGCCACCGCCACCACCATTGCCGCCGCCGCCACGGCGACCGCCGCGGCCTTGACCGCCCTGGCCGCCGAAGTTCGGCCGCTGGCCCGGCAGCAGAACCGCGGCGCCTTCGCGCAGACGGTCGCCGCCCTCGGTGATGATGTTCTGGCCGACGGTGACGCCCGAGGTGATGGTGGTCTGTTCGCCCAGGGCGGGTCCGACCTTCACCGGCTGCATGTGGGCGGTCTTGTCGGCCTGCATGATCCAGACGAAGTCGCCGTTGGGTCCATGGCGGATCGCCGCCGCCGGCACGATCACCGCGTGGCTCATGGTGTTGACCAGCAGCTGGACGTTCACGAACTGCTGCGGGAACAGGGTCCCGTTGTTGGCGAAACGGGCCTTGGCTTTCACCGTCCCGGTGGTCGGGTCGATCTGGTTGTCGAGGGTCAGGAGCCGGCCCTGCGCCAGGGTCTGGCCGCCCGCCCGGTCGAGGGCCGAGACCGGCAGCACCGCGCCCGTGCGCATGCGCTGGACGATCGTCTGCAGGTCGGCCTGGGCCACGGGGAAGGTGACGTCGATCGGGTCGATCTGGGTGACGATCACCAGGCCGTTCGAGGTGCCGACGTAGTTGCCGACGTCGACCTGGCGCAGGCCCGCGCGGCCGCTGATCGGCGCGACGATGCGGCAGTAGCCCAGGTTCAGACGGGCGTTGTTGACGTTGGCGACGTCGGCCTGGACCGCCGCTTCGTCCTGCTTGACGGTGGCGGCCTGGGTGTCGACGTCCTGGCGGGCGATGGAGTCCTCGGCGAGCAGGGTCTGGTCGCGCTTCAGCAGGATCTGGGCGTTGGCCAGGGCGGCCTGGTCGCGGGCGAGCTGCGCCTGGGCCTGCTCGAGCGCCACGCGGTAGGGCCGCTCGTCCACCACCGCCAGCAGCTGGCCGGCCTTGACCATCTGGCCCTCGGTGAAGGCGATCTTGGTCAGGTTGCCGGCGATGCGCGAGGTGACCGTGGTCGTCGCGAGCGGCGTGACGGTGCCCAACCCCTGGATCTGGATCGGCATGTCGCCATAGACCGCCTTGACCACGCCCACCGTGGTCTGGGGCCGGAAGCCGCGGTTGCCGCCGCTCTTGCCGGCGCACTGCTTGAGCACCAGGGCGACGACCAGGGCGATGACCACCACGCCGATGATGGTGATGATCGTGCGCCGTCTGGACTTGGGCCGTGCGCGGACGCTCGCGCCGGAGGGCGGAAAGATAGGGTCGGCGGAGGAGGCGCCGACGGGAGGCTCGCTCATCAGGGCTCCCGAAATCCTTGATCTGCGGCCCGGGGAACGCGCACCGGCGATCCGTCGCCGGGCCGCGCCGCGCCAGGCGGGGTTTCGCTGGCATAACGTAGGCAAAAGAGGGCGCAAGCATTTCCGAATTGAAACCCGGCGCCATTTCGTTTGATTCAGTCAACTTCGCCGCGTTCGCATGACGGCGAACCGCTGGGCCGTCAAGGGCAGCGCGCGGACTCTGGCGCCACAGGCGTCGAAAATCGCATTGGCCAGGGCGCCCGCGGCGGGCCCCTGGGCCGCTTCGCCGGCGCCCAGGAAGGGCTTCATCGAGCGCCTGGATCACGCCGCGGCGGGCAGTTCCTCGGTGTCGATCTCGGGCTGGACGTTGGCCGGATAGCGCGGGCCGAGCACGGTCCGGGGATTGATCAGCCCGCCCAGCCGGGCGAGCGCCTCGGGCGAAAGCGCAGCGTCGCCGCCGGCGTTCTCCGCCAGGTGCGCCAGGCTGGTGGTGCCGGGGATGGGGACGATGAAGGGCCGCTGGGCCAGGGTCCAGGCCAAGGCGAGCTGGGCGCGGGTCAGGCCGGTGTCCCGGGCCACGGCGTCCACGCCCTCCAGCAGCTTGAGGTTCGAGGTCCAGTTGTCGCCCTGGAAGCGCGGCATGGCCTTGCGGATGTCGCGCGGCTCGAAGCGGTCGACGTCCGGCGGCGCATCGGTCAGGAACCCGCGGGCGACCGGACTGAAGGCCACGAAGCCGACGCCGAGCTCGGCGCAGGCGTCCAGCACCGCGACCTCGGGATTGCGGGTCCAGAGCGAGTATTCGGACTGCACCGCGGCGATCGGATGGACCGCGTGGGCCCGGCGCAGGGTGGCGGCCGAGACTTCCGAGAGGCCGATGGCCCTGACCTTGCCCGCCTTGACCAGGTCGGCGAGGCCGCCGACGGCCTCCTCGATCGGGGTGATCTTGTCCCAGCGGTGCAGGTAGTAGAGGTCGATGACGTCGGTGTTCAGCCGGCGCAGGCTCTCCTCGCAGGTCCGGCGGATCTTGGCGGGGTCGTTGGACATCACCCGCCCGCCGTCCTCGATGGTCAGGCCGCACTTGGAGGCCAGCACGAACTCGCTCCTGCGCGACGCCAGCGCCTTGCCCACCAGGGCCTCGTTGGCGCCTCCGCCGTAGAGGGCGGCGGTGTCGAAGAAGCTGTAGCCGAGGTCCAGCGCCTTCAGCAGCAGCGCTTCGCCCGCCCCGACCGGCGGCGGCGCGCCATAGGCGTGCGACAGGCTCATGCAGCCGAGGCCGATGGCCGAGACGCTGAACGGTCCGAGCTGGCGGGCGCGCATGGCGTTTCTCGGGAAGCTGCTAGCCGAAGCTCTTCTCGATCTTGTCCAGCGTCCGCATGGCGGAGAGGGCCTGGGCGACGCTGCAGTTGGGCTCGCGGTGCTCTCTGATGGCCGAGAAGAACTCGCGGTCCTGCAGCTCGATGCCGTTCATCGATACGGCCACATGCGAGACGTCGATCTGGTTGTCCTTGCCGTCGAACAGGTCGTCGTAGCGGGCGATGTAGGTGCCGTTGTCGCAGATGTAGCGGAAGAAGGTGCCCTGCGGTCCGTCGTTGTTGAACGACAGCGACAGGGTGCAGATCGCCCCGCCCGGGACCTTCATCTGGATCGACATGTCCATGGCGATCTTCAGCTCGGGATGGTGCGGACCCTCGACCCCGCGGGCGATCGAACAGGTTTCGCCGGTCTGGTACTGGAACAGGTCCACCGTGTGGCAGGCGTGGTGCCAGAGCAGGTGGTCGGTCCAGCTGCGCGGCTGGCC
>CAZTMF010000318.1:0-4371 GCA_964614675.1 uncultured Caulobacteraceae bacterium
CGGTCAAGCTGATCTGGAGCCGCGAGCAGGACATCCGCCGCGACCGCTACCGGCCGCAGGCGGCGGTGCGGTTCTCGGCAGCCCTGGCGAACGGCAAGCCCACGGCCATGGATTGCAAGGTCGCGGTCGGCTCGCTGCTGCGCTCGCTGGGCGCCAACCTGCCGCCGTCCGTGGTTGAGCCGATGGCGGTCGAGGTGCTGGCCACCCACAGCTACCGGATCCCAGCCCTGCAGGTCGGAGCGGTGATGAAGAACGCCCACGTGCCGGTGATGTTCTGGCGCAGCGTCGGCGCCTCGCAGAACACCTTCTTCCTGGAGAGCTTCGTCGACGAGATGGCCCATGCCGCGGGCCAGGATCCCTACCAGTTCCGCCGTTCGTTGCTCGACCGGGCCGACTATATTGGCGTGCTCGACATGATGGCCGACAAGGGCGACTGGGGAAAGCCGCTCGAGCCCGGCCCGGCCGGCTCGCGGCGCGGCCGCGGCATGTCGATCGTCGACACCTACGGCACGGTGACTGGCCAGGTGGCCGAGGTCACCGTCGGCGCCGACGGCAAGGTCAAGGTCGACCGGGTGGTGGCGGTGGTCGACTGCTATCACGCGGCCAATCCCAACACGATCGCCCAGCAGATCGAGGGGGGCATCGTCTTTGGCCTGACCGCCGTGCTCTACGGCGAGATCAGCATCAAGGACGGGGCGCCGGTGGAGGGCAACTTCAACACCTACCGCCTGCTGCGCATGTCCGAGACGCCGAAGATCGAGACCTATCTGCGCACCTCCGGCGGCAAGAGCTGGGGCGGCATCGGCGAGCCTTCGGTCGCGCCCGTGGCGCCGGCGGTCTGCAACGCAATCTTCGCGGCCACCGGCAAGCGGGTCAGGAGCCTGCCGCTGAAGAACGTGGATCTGAACAAGGTCTGACCGGCAAGTGTTAGCGGGGGCTTCTGGCGCCTGCCGCCGAAAGGGTGACGATGAAGCCGATCAAGCGACCGTCCGACCTCAGACCCGCGTCGTCCGGCGCCGTCTATGAGCCCCCCACGCCCCGGGTCTCGCGGCAGAAGAAGGCCAAGGTGCTGACCGCCGCCGAGCGCGCGGCTTTCCTGGCGACGCGGCCCGATCTGACGCCCAAGGGCTAGAGCGAAGGTCCGGCCAAGGTCGGGCGGGAAATCAGGTCGCCGGGGCCATCCTGCGCCCGGACCGCCGACGGCCGAGCTCCTCAGGGTGGCATGGGCATTACCCTGACCCGGTCTGCGGGCTGGGACTGAGGGGGCGCCCTCGCGGTCCGGGCTATTGGGTCGCCATGAGCCCGTCCGCAAAGCCTCCGAAGGCCTCCGCCAGCGACGCCGAGCGTCCGAAGGCGTCCGCGAGCGATGCAGAGTCTCCGAAGGCCGCTGCGAAAGCCGCCGAGCCTTCACGCCCTGAGCGTCTCGCTTTCATCATCGATCCCGCCACCGGCGAGGTGGACCTGATCGAGGCCGTCGGCGCCGGCGGCGTACGCCGCAAGCTCGGTCCGGAGGACCGCGCTGGCCTCGCCCCGGAGCGGGCCGGCCGGTCACTGGAGGCCATCGTCGAACAGGCCTTCCTGGCGGGCATGGACTATGTCCTGGGCGACGGCGATGTCGACGAAGATGAAAGCGCGCCGTCGCAAGCCGAGCACGAGCTGCTGCGTCCGCTGATCCGGCACAGCGCGGCTCGCCGGCTCATGCAGCCGGGCGTGCTGCGCCGGGCGGCGCTCGAGGATCTCTTCCAGAGTGCGATTTCATCTCGGGAAGCGAGTGAGGCCGCGGCCGATCCCGGCCGTGGCTCAGGTGCTGGGGGACAGTCCTGAGGAGGACGCCATGAGTCTCGGTGAAGCTATCAACGGCGCCAGTGCTGGCGGCGGAAAAATGGATGATGAGGGCTTGGCGCGCCTGATCGCTGGCGGAGGCCTGCTACGTCGTAAACGGCTGCGTCGGCTGCTGCTCGCCCGGCTGATCGGCGAGGGTGCGGAGGCCCACGAGTCCGACGACATCGATGACGACGACGATGGCGACGGCGAGCCCGAGACCTCCGACGAGGACCGTCGGATCGTCAAACTGCTGGTCGCCGGCGGGCTGCTGCGCCGCCGCCGCCGCCGGCGGATGCTGCTCGGACATCTGCTGCGCGAACGGAACGTCGGCGATATGCAGGCGGACGACTCCGACGAGGACGAGGATGAAGGCGACGGCGGCGATGACGACCGCAATTTCGTCCGCATGCTCGTGGCCACCGGCCTGCTACGGCGACGTCGCCGCCGGTTGCTGCTCCTGACTCATCTGTTCCAGCAGAGGCAGGAGGCCTCCGACGATGACGAGGAGGGCGAGGAGGAAGGCGGCGACGAGGATCGCCGCGTGGTCAAGCTGCTGGTGGCGGGCGGACTGCTGCGCCGCCGCCGTCGCCGGAAAATGCTCCTGGCGCACCTGCTGAAAGAAGCGGCCTGACGCGGCCAGCCTGAACTGAAGCCGATCGGCGGCCGGGGGTGTTCCCTCCGGCCGTCGCCGTATGCACCGACTGGCGGTGGTCCGTGACACTCAAGCTTTTGGCGATTTCCGCCCGCGTCGAACGGCCGCTGAAAAATATTGCTCGCTTTCCCGGCGATTTCGTGCGAGAAGTTCGCTTGTCGAATATCGCTAAGACTACGGTTGCTCTCCACGTTTGGTCTTCGGATCGAGCTCCGGGTCTGCCAAAATCTTTCCCGAATATTTGATGGCGCACCCGATCTTGGGCGCGCCGACGCATGCACCCGGAAAGGTGTTTTCCATGACGACTGGCACTGTGAAGTGGTTCAACCCCACCAAAGGCTTCGGCTTCATCCAACCTGACGACGGCGGCCCGGACGTGTTCGTCCACGCCTCGGCGGTGGAGCGCTCCAGCCTCGGATCGATCCACGAAGGCCAAAAGCTCGGCTTCGAGCTGGAGAAGGACTCCCGCAGCGGCAAGATGTCGGCGGGCCAGCTCCAAGCGGTCTAAAGGCCATGGCCTCCCGGCCGCAGCTGCGGCCGGGAGGCTTTCTTCCCTCATTTGAAAGTCTACATGCAGCTCAATTTCGACATCGGTTTCGCGGAACGTCGTAAGACCGCCGCGGCGGCCCGCCAGGCCCTGCTCGCCAGCTTCAAGCCCAGGCCCGCACGCCCCGCGCCGCACCCGATCGATGGCGCCGCCGAGCGCGCCGCCGAACTGGAACAGGTGCGCCAGGACCGCGCCCAGGCGAAAGCCGCCAAACGTGACGCGGCCGCCGACGCCATCGCGGCCCAGGCCCTCGCCGAAGAGGAACGCGAAGCCGCCGCCCTCGAGGCCAAGCGCGGCGCACGCCGCGAGCGCAAGGCGCTCTCGGCCGCCGAGGCCAAGGCCAAGCGCGACGCCCGCTACGCCGCCCGCAAGGCGCGCCGCTAGCCTCGGGCCACCGCCGATGGCGGGGACTTGACGCCACCCTGACCTGAACGCCCTGATGACCCCTGCCGGATGCAACCGCGTCCGGTTTCAGGCGTTTTTCAGAGTTGCATTGTGTGGGGGGCGTCCGTGTCGGAATCAGCGATCGTTGCGGACGGAGCCAGCTCGCCGCTTCTGGAGTCGCTGCTCGACCTCGATCAAAGCGTGCTCGACGCCCTGCCGATCGGCGTCTACGCCTGCGACCGCGACGGCTGCATCATCCGCGCGAACCGCAAGGCGGCGGAGCTTTGGGGACGCACGCCGCGCCTGATGGATCCCGCCCAGCGGTTCTGCGGCTCCTTCCGGGTCGAGAGCCTGTCAGGGGAGTTCATCCCGCCCGACGCCACACCCATGGCGCGCGCCGTGCTGGACGGCGAAAGCTTCGACGGGGTCGAGGCCTGGGTCCAGAATCCCGACGGCCGGCGTTGGGTCGCCTCGGTCGCCATCCAGCCCCTCCGCGATCCGCAGGGCCGCGTCGTAGGGGCCATCAACTGCTTCCGTGACATCACTCGCGAACACAAACAGCGCGAGACCCTGGCCCGCACGCAGCGGACCTTCGACCTCGCCATGGTCGCCTCCCGCATGGGCACCTGGCGCTACACCATGGCCGACAACATCTGCATCTATGACGAGAACGCCCAGCGGCTCTACGGCCTGAGCGCGGCTCGCTTCCTGCACGACGAGGAGGGCGTCAAGGACAAGTTCCACCCCGACGACATGGACCTGATGTGGGCCCGGGTGTCCAAGGCCTGCGATCCGCAGGGGGATGGGCGCTACGACGTCGAGTACCGCGTGAAGCAGCCCGACGGGAGCTGGCGCTGGCTGAGCGCCTGGGGACAGGTGGAGTTCGAAGGGTGCGGGCCCGCGCGGCGGCCCGTGGCGATCGCCGCGTCGGGGGACATCACCTTCTACGCCAACACCTATCTCG
>CAZTMF010000319.1:0-4363 GCA_964614675.1 uncultured Caulobacteraceae bacterium
CGACTGGATCGGGGTGATCGAGGACCTGCGCAAGGAGGCGGGCGGGACCGCCGATCCCTTCGCAGAGGGTCTCGAAGGCCTCTCCCTGGTCACCGCCGACGGCGAGGAGGAGGCTGCGGTGCTGGCGGCCCTGCTGCTGCGCGAAACCCTCGAAACACCAGGCAAGACCTGCGCCCTGATCACCCCGGACCAGGCCCTGGCGCGGCGGGTCTCGGCGCGGCTGTCGCGGTGGGGCGTCGAGGCGGATTCCTCGGCCGGCGCGCCTCTGGCCAATGCGCCGGTGGGGGTCCTGGCCTCGCTGGTCGCCGGCGCCATCGCCGATCCCGAGGATCCGGTGCTGATCCTGGCCCTCCTGAAGCACCCCTTCGTGCGCCTTGGGCGGACGCTCGAGGACCTGGACGCCGCCCGCCGGACCTTGGAGCGCCACGGCCTCAGGGGGCCCAGGGGATCGGCGCCGGGCTGGATCGAGGCCCGGCTGTCCGCGGCGGGACGCCCGCGTGACGGCGGCGATCCCGTCTCGCCCGATCATGTGCAGGCCCTGGCCGACGCCGGCGCCCTGCTCGTCGCCCTCCGCCAAGCCCTGACGCCTGCCGCGGACCCGTACACCGGCGCCACCGCCACGCCGGCCGAGGCGGCGCGCGGCCTCGCCATCGCCATGGAGGCCCTGGCCGCAGATGGGTCGGGCGATGCGGGCGGGCTCTGGGCCGGGCCCGAGGGCGAGGCGGCCGCGGGCCTGCTGTCGGGCCTGATCGGCGAGAGTCAGGGGCTGCCCGAGGTCAGCGTCTCGGGCTTCGAGCGCCTGATCGAGCGGCTGGTGCAGGGCGAGACGGTGCGCGCCGTCCGCGCCGCCCATCCGCGGCTCAAGATCCTGGGCGGCATCGAATCCCGCCTGGTCAGCGCCGACCGGCTGGTGCTGGCGGGCCTGGAGGAGGGCGTCTGGCCCCAGAGCGCGCCGATCGATCCATTCCTGTCGCGGCCCATGCGCCAGGCCCTGGGCCTGCCGCCGCCCGAACGGCGCATCGGCCTGGCCGCGCACGACTTCGCCCAGGCCGCCTGCGCGCCGGAGGTGGTGCTGCTGCACACCGCCCGCCGCGACGGCTCGCCCACTGTGGAATCGCGATGGCTCTGGCGGCTGAAGACCCTGGCCAAGGGCGCCGGCCGTGCATGGCCGGACCGCCCGGAGCTCAAGGCCTGGGCCGCCGCCCTGGACCAGCCCGAGGTCTTCGCGCCGGCCCCCAGGCCGCGCCCCCGGCCGCCGGTCGAGGCGCGCCCCACCGAACTGCCGGTCACCGGCGTGGAGACCTGGCTGCGTGACCCCTACGCCGTCTACGCGCGCTATGTGCTGAGGCTCCGGCCGCTGGAGCGGCCCGATGAGCCGGTCGAGGCCCGCGCGCGGGGCGTGGCCGTGCACAGCGCCCTGCAGCGCTTCGCCGAGCAGCATCCGGGCGATGTGCCGGCGGAAGCGGCGGCGATCATCGAGGCCCTGCTGGTCGAGGCGCTGGAGGCGGCCGGCATGCCCGCGCCGGCCATGGCGCGCGAGCGGGCTCTGGCCGGCCAGGCCGCGCTCTGGCTCGCCGAGTTCGAGCGCAAGCGGCGGACCGGCGCGCGCCTGCTGGTCGAGCAGGGCGGCGCCATGGCCGTGGAAGGCGGCGGCTTCACCCTGCGCCTCACCGCCCGCGCCGACCGGCTGGAACTGCGCGACGGCCAGGTCGACATTATCGACTTCAAGACCGGCCAGGCGCCCACCCGCAAACAGATGGAGGCGGGCTTCTCGCCCCAGCTGACCCTGACCGCCGCGATCATCGGGGCCGGCGGCTTCGACGGCGCGGGCAGGGCCGCGCCGGGGGAGCTCGTCTATGTCCGCGTCACCGGGGGCCGCAAGCCGGGCGAGGAACTGATCCGCGCCGCCGGCCCGGAGAGCCTGGAGCTCGGGCGTGCGGCCCTGGCGGGGTTGGCGCGCCGCATCACCCGCTTCGCCTCGCCCGACACGCCCTACATCTCCTGGGCCGCCCCCCAGTTCATGCATGCGCGCGGCGGCGATTACGACCATCTGGCGCGGGTCTGGGAGTGGCATGTCATCGGCGACGGCGAGGAGGGGGGCGAATGAGCGATCCTCAGATCGTCGCCTCCGATCCCGCCGCCTCGGCCTTCGTCACCGCCAACGCCGGCTCGGGCAAGACCCGGACCCTGGTGGACCGCGTGGCGCGCCTCCTGCTCCAGGGCGCCAAGCCCGAGGCCATCCTCTGCGTCACCTACACCAAGGCCGCCGCGGCCGAGATGCAGCGGCGCCTGTTCGAGACCCTCGGTGACTGGGCGGTGATGGAGGACTCGCGGCTGGCCGCCGAGCTCGCCCGCATCGGTGAAGAGGCCTCCGACCTCGCTCGCGCCCGGCGGCTGTTCGCCCTGGCGCTGGAGACGCCCGGCGGCCTGAAGATCCAGACCATCCACGCCTTCTGCGAGAAGCTGCTGCACCGCTTCCCCCTGGAGGCCGGCGTCTCGCCGAACTTCGAGGTGCTGGAGGACCAGGCGGCGCGGGCGGTGTCGGCCAGGGCCCGGCGGACCATCGCCCTGGCGGCGGAAGCCGATCCGCTTGGACAGATCGGCAGGGCCTACACGCGCTTCGCCGTGGCGCTCGATTTCGCCTCGTTCGAGGGGATGTTCGCCGCCTTCGAGGCGCGCCGGTCGGCGCTGGCGGCCTATTTCGGCGCCTTTGCCGACACCGAGGCCCTGCAGGCGGACGTCTGGCGGGCGTGCGGCTTCGACGAGCCGACGCTCTCCGCCGATCTGGAGGCCGAGGCCCTGGCCGTTGCGGACTGGACGGCGCTGCGGGCCGCCGGCCAGGCGCTGCTGCAGACCGGCGCCAAGACCGATGCCGACCTGGCGGAGGAGCTGCTGTCCGTGGCGCGCGCCCGTGACGAGGGGCGGGTTGGGTTCGACGACCTCTGGCGGGCGTTCTGCACCCAGGCCGGCAAGCCCAAGTCGCGGCTCGGCACCAAGGGGTTGGACGCCGGCAGCCTGGCCTGGCTGGCGGGGGAACAGCAGCGCCTCGGCGATGCCTGCGAACGGATCAAGGCCGCGCGGGTCGCCGAGGACAGCCTCGGGGCGCTGACCCTCGCGGCGGCCTATGTCTCGCTCTACGACGCGGCCAAGGAAGAGCGGGGCGGGCTGGACTTCGCCGACCTGATCCAGCGCACCCGCGAGCTGCTCACCTGGAGGGCCGAGGCGGCATGGGTGCTCTACAAGCTCGACGGCGGCGTCGATCACGTGCTGGTCGACGAGGCCCAGGACACCTCGCCGGATCAGTGGGACATCGTCCGCGCCCTGACCGCCGAGTTCTTCTCGGGCTCCGGCGCGCGGGGCGAGGACCGTACCGTCTTCGCCGTCGGCGATGAGAAGCAGTCGATCTATTCCTTTCAGGGCGCCGATCCGGCCCGTTTCACGGCCGAGCGCAGGGAGAACGCCAGTCTGGTCCTTGGCGGCGGCGGCCGCTTCGAGACGCCCGCCCTGATCCGGAGCTACCGCTCCACGCCCGAGGTGCTGGAGTTCGTCGATGCGGTGTTCCGACCCGCCGAGGCGCTGAAGGGCCTGAGGCCCGATCGTCCAGACGAGCCGATCCGGCACGAGGCGGTGCGCCCGGCCGGCCATGGCGCGGTGGAGACCTGGCCGCTCGAGGTCTCGGACGAGCCGCCCGAGACCGATCCCTGGGCGCCGGTCGACCAGGAGCCGCCGGAAAGCGCGGGCAAGAAGCTCGCGCGACGCATCGCCCGCCAGGTCAAGGCCATGGTCCAGCGCGGCGAGGCGGTGTTCGCCAGAACCTCCGACGGCGGCGAGGAGGCCCGGCCGATGGGTTATGGCGACGTGCTGATCCTGGTCAGGCGACGCAACCCCCTGTTCCACGAGATTATCCGCGCCCTGAAGCGCGAGGGCGTGCCCGTCGGCGGCGCCGACCGCATGACCCTGTCGGATCACATCGTCTTCCAGGACCTGATCGCGCTCGGCCGCTTCTGCCTCTTCCCGAACGACGACCTGACCCTGGCGGCTCTGCTGCGCAGCCCCTTCTGCGACCTCGACGAGGACAGCCTCTACGACCTCGCCCACGGCCGGCCGGGGAGACTCTGGCCGCGTCTGCTCGAGCGCGCGGAGGAACGTCAGGAGTGGCGCGCGGCGCGGGATTTCTTCCGCCGCCTCAGGGCCGAGGCGCGGACGCGGCCGCCGTTCGACCTCTACGCGCGCCTGCTCGGCAGCGCCGACGAAAAGGGACGCTCGATGCGGGCGCGGATCCTGACGCGGCTGGGTCGCGAGGCCGAACAGGCGCTCGACGCCTTCCTGGCCGAGGCGCTGAAGGCCGAGCGCCGGGGCGTGC
>CAZTMF010000320.1:0-4357 GCA_964614675.1 uncultured Caulobacteraceae bacterium
GTCGTGCCGCGAGCCTTGAACCAGCCCTCAAAGTCTTGCGAGGGGGCCGGCACGAAGACGTGGGCGCCGCCCTTGGCGTCGGCGATCTCGACGCGGGTGGTGATCTCGAAGGTGCGCTCGGCGCCCGGCGTCGGGGCGAAGACGACGGGATCGGCGAAGGCGCGGCCCGCCAGGGGCCCGGCGACCGCCGCCAGACCGACCGACTTCAGAAGCGTACGACGGTGAATCGACATCATCTTCTCCACGGCTTCAGGCGACCGGAGCAGCCATTTTCGGGAAACCCGGTGCGACCGATGCCCGCCCCAAGTCAAGGGCCCAGCCTAGATTCCGCAAGACGCGGCGCGCAACCTCGGCGCGTCGTGATGGCGGGACTCTGATAGCAGGGCTTCCGGCGATATCGCGGGCGGGAAAGGGCTGAGCGTCGTGAAGCAGGTGATCGTGGTCAACGCCGCCCTCGGCCTGCCGCCCGGCAAGCTGGCGGCTCAGGTCGCCCACGCGGCCGTCGGCGCCCTGCTGCGCGCGGGACGCGAGGCCCAGATCGCCTGGTTCGAGGCCGGAATGCCCAAGATCGTGGTGCAGTGCGGCTCTGACGAAGAGCTCCAGGCCCTCGCCTCCAAGGCCGAGGCCGCCAGCCTGCCCGCCCTCCTGGTCCGCGACGCCGGGCGGACCGTGGTGGCGGCGGGCACGGCCACCTGCCTCGGCATCGGCCCCGCGGCGCCCGCGGACATCGACCGCATCACCGGCGCGCTGTCGCTGGTCCCCTAGGCCATTGACTCGGCGCGGGCATGGGCGAAGCTCGGTCAACGACCGACGCAGCCGATCCGGGGGGAACCGCGATGGCGTCTCAAGACCAGGCCTTGCCGGCCAGATCCGGGATTTCCGGGACCGGACTTCTCACTGCGGCCGCATGGACCGTGGTCTGCCTGCTCGCGGCCGGCTTCATCGGCAAATATGTCTTCCACTACTACCTGAACTACGGGCCGAAGGGCTTCGACGTCTTTTGGCCCAGACGCGGCGGCCTGCTGGTCCACATCACCGCCGGCACGGTGGCGCTCGCGCTCGGGCCCCTGCAGTTCTGGACCGGGCTCAAGGCCAGGCTGCCGCGTGTGCATCGTTGGACCGGGCGGCTCTATCTCCTCGCTGTCGCCGCCGGCTCGGCCGCCGGCCTCTACATGGCCGCAACCACGACCTCCAACTTTCCGTACGCCCTCGGCCTGACGATGCTCGACCTGGCCTGGATCTCAACCTCCGCGGTGGCCTACGCCGCCATCCTGAACGGCGCGGTGGCGCTCCACCGCCGCTGGATGGTGCGCTCTTACGTGGTTACCTTCGCGTTCGTGATCTTCCGGCTGTTCTCCGACTGGCTGCCCACCTCGCAGATCAAGCCGCCTGAGGACTTCGCCGCCGCCGACGCCTGGGGTTGCTGGGTGATCCCGCTGATGATCACCATCGCGATCCAGGAAATCGGAGACATCCGTCGCCACGGCCGCCGCCGGGCGGGCCGGGTCTGACCAGGACCCCCGTCTAGGGCAGGGCCGACCAGGTCCAGCTGGCGATCTTCCAGCCCGCGCCGCCCTTGTGCATGACGAAGGTCCAGACGCCGTGGTCGGCGAACGCCTTGCCGTGGCGCGTGCAGCTGACCGTCGCCGGATAGACGGCATAGGCGACGTCACCCTCGACGGTGACCTTCCCCTTGGCCCCGACCGCCGCCGAGCAGGCGGCGATGCCCTCCTGGCGCTCCATGGCGACGAAGCTCTTGGCCCAGTTCGCGCAGCCCGCCCCGCGCCAGAGATGCGGCGCGAACTCGTCGACGACCGTCGAGTCCGCCTCGCAGTAGCCGGCGCTCCGCAGGGGATCCGTCAGCGTGATCCGCGCATAGGCTTCGACGGTCGAGCGGACGTCGCGATTGTTCACCGCCGCCGATGCGGGCGACGCAGCGACGGCGATCGCCAGGCCCAGGATGACTGCACGCATATCGACCCCCTTGTGCTTGCGGGCGCCAGGCCCCTGGGAGGTTCCGGGCCTCCCCCGACCCGGATGCTGACCCCGTCGCCGTCGCCTGGCAAGGCGATGGGGCGCCGGGCCGCCAGGTGGCGCGGCGCGCACGAAGGCCCATTGCGCCGGCCCGGCCGTAACAGCAGTGTGCGGACCTGATTGTGGGGATCGGGATGACGCAAACGGCCGGCGCGCATAAGGCGGCGCATCCCATCGCTTTCTTCGTCCTCTACATGCCCTTCGGCGCCGCCTCGGGCTTCTGCAACATCACCCTCGCCTATCTGCTGCACCAGCGCGGCGTCAGCGTGCCCGCCATCGCGGGCCTGGTGGCGATGAACTACCTGCCCAACACCTGGAAGGTTCTCTGGGCGCCCCTGGTGGACACCACCTTCACGGCGCGGATCTGGTACGTGATCGGCATCGGAGCCTGCATCGTCGGCTTCCTGATCCCCAGCCTGGTCTCGCTGGGCCCCGCCACCGTGCCGCTGCTGGGGGCAATGGCCTTCGTGCTGGGATTCGCCAGCTCCATCGCCGCCATGGCCGCCGAGCGGTTCATGGCCTACGACACTCCCGAAGATCAGAAGGGCCGCGCCGGCGGCTGGAGCCAGGCCGGCAACCTTGGCGGCGGTGGCCTGGGCGGCGGGCTAGGGCTCTGGCTGGCCGTCCACACCGGGATGGCCTGGACCGCCGGGGCATTCCTCTCGGTGATGGCTGCCCTTTGCATACTGATGGCGCTGCGCCTCCCCGACCCCCCGCGCGCGGTCGCGACGACAGGCCTCCTCGGGACCCTAAAGGAGACAGGCCGAGACGTGCTCAGTCTTGCGACGCGGCGAATAGGCATGCTCGCGGTCTTCATCTGCCTCTTGCCCATGGGCACCGGCGCCGCGTCCAACCTGTGGTCCGCCATCTCGGGCGACTGGAAAGCCGGCCCGGACGAAGTGGCCCTGGTCAGTGGCGTTTTGAACGGAGTCGTCGCCATCATCGGCTCCCTCGGCGCCGGCTTCGTCTGCGACCGGATGGATCGCAAGGCCGGCTATGCCCTGTTCGGCCTGATCAGCGGCCTCGCCGCCGTCGCCATGGCCCTGGGACCGCGCACGCCGCTTGGCTTCCTGGTCTTCGCCACCGTCTACAACCTGGTGATCGGCTGCTGCTACGGCGCCTTCTCGGCCCTGACCCTGGAGGCGATCGGCAAGGGCGCCGCGGCCACCAAGTACAACCTGATCGCCTCGGCCGCGAACCTGCCAATCATGCTGATGACGCTGGTCAACGGCCAGGCGCAGAAGCGCTGGGGATCGGGCGGCATGCTGCTGACCGAGGCGGCCTGCGCCGCCGTCGCGGTGGCGGTCTACACGGCGGTGGTGTTCGGCACGCGCGGCTGGAGCTGGGGCGGCGCGCGACGGCTGGTGGGGCTGGCGCAGGCCGATAGCGTTTGAGCGCGAGGATCTAGAGGCGTTCGCCGATCTTCACGGCGAGCCAGGTCGAGAGCCCGCTGGCGGCGAGAAAGACGACCAGGACCACAAGCGCCATCGCGCCCTCCTCGGAGTTTGGTCCCCGACGGAGGGCATGATGAACCCGACATTCACAACATTTGCTGAATCCGGCGGTCAGCAGGTGCTCAGCGCGGCGCGCACGACCTCGGGCGACCTGTCGATGACCATCAGATAGGCCACGAGCGCGGTGTCGGCTCGCGCCAGGCCGCCCTCCAGGTCGCGAAGGTGGTCCGGGTCGATCCGGTAGGCGGCGGCGAACTCGGCCTGGGTGAGGCCGGTGTGCCAGCGCACCCGGTGGATCAGCACGCTGGAGGCGACCGCGTCGAAGGCTTCGGCGCCGTCCGCCTCGGCTTGGGCGTCCTGGAAGGATCTGGGCTCGAGCGCTGTATCAGTCATGACTGGCCTCCCTGATGGGCGCGCTTCTATGCAGCCTGACTAGCACGGCTTCGTGACGCCTATTCGGTCACATTCAGGCGATCAGCCCCAAATGACGCCGGAACCGCAAAACGCTGAAATCCCGTGCATTCTCAGCGCGCCAGGAAGGCGGTGGTTTCTTCGATGGCCTCCACCAGCCCGACGCGCCTGAGGGTCACGCCTTCGGGCAGGCTGGAGAACAGCCGGGTCGGGGCGGCGGCGTCCAGCATGACGAACATGCCCTTGTCGTCGGCCCGGCGGATCAGCCGGCCGAAGGCCTGGGAGATGCGCGCGCGGGCGATGGAGTCGTCATAACCCTTGCCGCCGAAACGCTCGCGGCGGGCCTTGTGCAACAGGTCCGGCCGAGGCCAGGGGATGCGATCGAAGACCAGGAGGCGCAGCGAGCGGCCGGGCACGTCGACCCCGTCCCGCACCGCGTCGGTGCCGAGCAGGCAGGA
>CAZTMF010000321.1:0-4347 GCA_964614675.1 uncultured Caulobacteraceae bacterium
CGGGACGCATGCGCAGGCAGTTCTTGACCAGGTCGCGCATGGTGATCTGGCCCTGACCCTCGAGGTTGGGCGGCCGGGTCTCCAGGCGCACCACGTGCGGCTGCTGCAACTGCAGCTCGGCGGCGTCCTCGCAGGTGATCACCCGCTCGGCCGGGTCGATGAAGGCGGTCATGCAGTTGAGCAGGGTGGTCTTGCCCGAGCCCGTGCCGCCCGAGATCAGCACGTTGCAGCGCGAGGCGCCGATGACGCCCAGCACCCGGGCGCCTTCCGGACTGATCGAGCCCCAATCGACCAGGTGCTTCATGGTCAGCTTGTCCCTCCGGAATTTCCGGATGGTCAGGGTCGGACCGTCGAGGGCCAGCGGCGTGGAGATGACGTTGACGCGCGAACCGTCGGGCAATCGCGCGTCGCAGATCGGCGAGGACTCGTCCACGCGGCGGCCCACCTGGGACACGATCCGCTGGCAGATGTTCATCAGCTGGGTGTTGTCGCGGAATCGGACATTGGTCAGCTGGACCCGGCCGCCGACTTCGATGAACACCCGCGCCGCGCCATTGACCATGATGTCGGCGATGTCGTCGCGCGCCAGCAGCGGCTCCAGCGGACCGTAGCCGAGAACGTCGTTGATGATGTCCTGGACCAGCTGGTCCTGCTCGACCACCGACATCGAAACGTTCTTGATCGCCACCAGCTCGGCGACGATGTCCCGGATCTCCTGGGACGCGGCCTGAACGTCGAGCTGGCCGAGCTGCGACAGGTCGATGGTGTTCAGCAGGGCGTTGAAGATCGTGGTCTTGGTGGCGTGGTAGTAGTCGCTCTGCTGGCTGACGATCTCGGTCACCGGCACGGCGCGATGGGCGGCCTGCAGCTGCTCGAAACCGGCGGTCGGCTTGGGCCCGGAAGGCCGCGCCTGGGGGCGCGGAGCGGGGGCCGGCGCGGCGGCCTCGATCTTCTGGGGCCGGGTGGCGATCGCGGCGCCGGCCTCGAGCGGAGGCGGGGCCGGGCGGGCCGGCGCCGGCGCCGGGCCGTCATCCTCGTTGAGCGAACGCTTGCCGAACACGGGCTCTTACCTTCGGAACAGAGATGCCAGACCGCCGCGCTTGGCCACGCGCACAGGTTCGCGGCGGCTGATCAGCTGGGCCAGGTGGTCGATGCCCTCGGCCGTCTTGGACTTGGGACCGACCTCCGCGATCATCTGGCCGTTGTTTGCGGCCTTGCCGAACAGCTTGGGATCGAAGGGCAGCACCAGGGCGGGGGTGACCCCCAGCGCCTCGCCGAAGTCCTTCACCGGAATCTCGGGCCGGCCGGGCGCGCCGACCTGGTTCAGCACCAGCCGCGGCGGGGCGTCGTTGGGACGGTGCGCGCGCAGAAGGTCGATCAGGTTCTTGCCGTTCCTGAGGCTGGCGAGGTCGGGGGTGGCGACCATCACCACCTCGTCGGAGCTCATCAGCACCCGTCGCATCCAGCCGGACCACAGGTGCGGCAGGTCGAGCACCACGAAGGGCGCGGTCGAGCGGATCTTGCTGGCCACCTCCTCGAAGGCTTCGGCGGAGAAGTCGTAGTCCTCGTCCAGCGAGGCCGGGGCCGCGAACAGGCTGAGCCGATCGTTGCAGCGGACCATCATCCGCTCCATCAGCACCGGATCCAGCCGGTCGGGCTGGTTCAGGGCGTTGGCCACGCCCTGCAGCGGGTCCTGGTTGAAATCGAGGCCCGCGGTGCCGAACGGCAGGTCGAAGTCGACGATCACCGTATTGGTCTGCATCCGCTCGGACAGGGCGAAGGCGAAGTTGTGGGCGAGGGTCGAGGAGCCGGATCCGCCCTTCACGCCGACAAAGGCCACCTGCCGGCCGGCGAAGGGTGCGGAGGGATCGCTGTAGAGGGTGGTGATGGCGCTGATCAGCTGAAGCGGCTGCAGTGGCGGGGTCAGGTACTCCGACACCCCCCTGTGCATCAGCTCGCGGTAGAGGGCGATGTCGTTGGCCGCGCCGACGACGATCACCTTGGTGCCCGGGTCGCAGACCTCGGCCAGCTGGTCGAGCAGGCCGAGCAGTACGTCTTTCGGCTCGGTGCATTCGACCACCACCAGCGAGGGGGTGGGCTCGTTCTGATAGAACTCGACGGCGGCGGCCAGGCCGCCCGGGCGTACGCTGGTGGAGGCCCGCGCCAGGCGCCGGTCGCGGCTGGTGCGGTCGACCAGGGCCGCGGTCGAGGCCTTCTGGCAGAAGACGTGGACGGTGATCCGCGGCAGCGACCACTGGTTCAGCGCCGCCTCGGCGCTGGCCTGCATCTGGCCGACAGGATTCGAGGCCGGCGGCAGCGGCTCGAAATCGTCGGCGGGCCGGGCGAAGGGGTCGGCCGGTTCGAAGACGTCGGGCGACGCAAGCGCGTCGGGGGCGGCGAAGGGCTCGGCCGCCGCGAAAGGGTCCGACGGCGCCGGATCGGCCGACAGGGCCTGGGGCGACCGGTGGGTCAGCTCGAACTCGTCCTCGGCGTTGAAGCCGACGCCGAACCCATCATCCATGTCCGGACGCGCAGGGGTCAATTGGAGCCCCCGATCGTGGACAGGGTGCCATTGGCGTTTCGGTCGGCGTCGCCGGCGGTGACCTGGCCCTGGCGGTACTTGCCGAGGACGGTGACGCGTCGCCCCGTGTCGGAGGGGTCGAGGGTTCTGGGCGCGGCGATATCGGCCGGATCGGCGATCTGGGCGGCCATGTTGCCACTGACCGCGCAGCCGAAGTTCCCCATCGGCCGGTTCTTGCCGTTGGTGGACAGGTTCTCCCACTCCAGGCCGCAGCGCTGCACCATCGCCCGGTAGGTCAGATAGGCCACCACGATCGGGGCGGCGCCTTCGGCGGCTGGCGCATAGCCGACGCGGTGGATGCGGACCTCGGGCACGCCCATGGAGCCCAGGAAGTCGACCGCCTCGCGGCTGGTCAGGTCGGCGGCGCGCGGATCGACGCCGGCGGTCGGTACGCGGATGGTGACATCGCCGCCGCCCGACTGTGTCCAGCGGTCAGCCATGTCCGCCAGGGCGTCGCGCTGGGCGGGAGAGAGGCCGTCGCCATGGGCCGCGAGCTTCAGCTCGCCAGGGATCTCGCGGGCCTTGAGCGGATACTGCTCGGTGGGCGTGACGGCGGCCTGCGCGATCGGCGCCGCCTTGTCGGAGGAGGCGCAGGCGCCGAGGAGCCCGGTCGCGGCGAGCGCGGCCAGGCCAAGGACGTGGCGGATCCGAGGCCTAATCGATGACATAGCCGTAGGGTCCCTGGTAGCTGTGGCCCGCCACGGCGTCGGGCGGGGCCTGGTAGACCTTGTTCAGACGGCCGAGCAGGATGGTCTGGGCGTCGCTGGCGATCTCCAGCCCGTCGGCGGGGGTTTGGAGTCTGTCCGCGGTGGTCGGCTTTACGAGATAGGCGGTGACGATGATCACCAGCTCGGTCTCGCCGTTCTGGTAGTCGCGCGAGCGGAACAGGGCGCCCAGCACCGGCAGGGTCATAAGGCCCGGCAGGGAGTCGAGGTCCTGCTTGGTCTCGGTCTGCAGCAGGCCGGCGATCATCATCGAGCCGCCGGACGGCAGCTCGATCGTGGTGGAGGCCTGGCGGACCTGAAGGCTCGGCACCACCACCGCCGGCGAACCCGAGCCGGAGCTCAGGGTGAAGGAGCCGTTGTTGCTGAGCTCGGACACCTCGGTCGACAGCTTCAGCGAGATGCGCCCGCCGGACAGCACCACCGGGGTGAAGCCGAGGCCGACGCCGAACTGCTTGAATTCGATGGTGACGCGGCCGTTGTTGTCCTGGCCGGTGGGCACCGGGAACTCGCCGCCCGCCAGGAACTTGGCCGACTCGCCCGAGACGGCGGTCAGGTTGGGCTCGGCCAGGGTGCGCACCAGGCCCGCCCGCTCGAAGGCCTGCATCATGGCGTTGGCCTTGTTGACCCCGTTGGAGCCGGCGGTCTGCTGCAGGGTTGCGGTGTTGGCGTTGGACGCGGATCCTGGCTTGGCGACCATCGGACACAGGGCGCCCGGCGACCAGCCGGGACCCGTGCAGGGCACTTGCAGCTCGGGCTGCTGGGTGGTGTCGCGCTGATAGCCGCCAGTCAGGCCGCCCAGCAGGGCGCCGTTCACGCCCCAGGTCGGACCGAAGGCGTTGGTCCACTGGCTTCCGCCCATCTGGCCGATGACGGCGCTCATATTGAAGCCGAGCTGCTTGATCGCGGTGCGCTGCACCTCCACGACCCGCACCTTCAGCATCACCTGGTCCGAGCCGGAGATGCTCAGCATGTTGAGCACGTGCTCGGGCTTGTCGACGAACTGGGCGGCGATCTGCTGGGCCTTGTCGGCGTCCGAGGCGC
>CAZTMF010000322.1:0-4338 GCA_964614675.1 uncultured Caulobacteraceae bacterium
GGAATTCGAGGACCCCCGGACCGAACGGGAGGGGCTCGGACCTGGCCTGCGCCTCCGCGGCCGTCTTGGCATAGGCCTTGAGCATGAGCTCCGCTTCGGGCGGACGCTTGATGCCGGCGGTGCGGGATATGATGCGCCGGACGAGCGCCTTTGCGGCTTCGGAATTGACGTCCCCCGCCTCCGCCAGCCGGCGGAGTTCAGCCGCCACGCCCTTGGGGTCTCCGCCGATCGCACGGGCGTCCTTCTTGACCTCGTCGAAGGCGCGGCTTGCCTGCCCGCTCGGGTCCTGTTCCGCGATCACGGCTTCGAACCTCTCGGCGAATTTCTTGGTGTCGGTGGGTTGCTGCACGACAGTCTCCTTGGTGAGGGTGGATAGGTCGTCCAGGGAAAGGTCTCGCCCCTCGTCGAGCTGGTGTTGGGCCGTCTCTATGAGGGTGATCGCGCGGCTGATCTTGCCATGTTGCGAGAGCAGGCTTTCGCGCTGCAGACGCAGGACATCGCGAAGCCGGGAATGGCTCCCGACCAGCTTGCCGATCGATTTGAGGGGCAGGCCGAGATCACGAAGCACGATGATCTGGTGCAGGCGGGCGACCTGGGCTGGGCCGTAGAGGCGCCAGCCCGACTCGGCGCGGTGAGGCATGACGAGCCCCTCCCGCTCGTAGACCCTGAGCGCCTTGGTGGTGACGCCGAGCCGCCGAGCTGTCTCGCCGGGACCGAACCATTGCTCCTTGTCGCCGCCCATACCCGACCTTCCGTTCCGGACCCTCGCGTCTGTAAGGGCGGCCCCAGGGTCCGATGCAAGAGCTGGTCGGCCGTTTCGTTCGCGCGACCGCTCCCGCCTCGTGGCGGACGTTGGGAACGTCCGACCTAGGGCCTACGCGTCCTGCGGATGCCGACGTCCCCGGCCTGTTGATCCATCGCAAGGCCGAAAGCCGAACGCTGCATAGTGTCGCCCGGGCGGTGCAGGAATTCGCATGGCGGGATGCAGCGAGGCGTCAGTCCGAACCTCGTTCGCCCCCCAGTTCCAGGCTGCCGAGTGTCAGAGTGTCAGAGTGTAAAATGACCAACAATCGCGCGCTCTCAAAGGCTGGGTGTCGTTTGACGCTCTCGGCCTTCTTCGCCCTTGGGCTTGCTGCGGCGGCCCCGATCGCCCAAGCCCAAAGCGAACCCGACAAACCCGCCGCGGCTTCCCAGCCAGGCGCCGCGGACTCCAAGCCAGGCGCCGCGGACTCCAAGTCAAGCGTGACCGAGGTTGTCGTAGATGCGCCGCCGCCCCAGGTCTTTGGCGTCCCCCCCGCGAAGGCGGCTGCTCTTGCCGCGGAAGCCGCCAAGAACGAGGCTTGGCGCAAATATCGCGACAGCATGCCACCGCTGACCCGTGACCCGAACGACCTGGCGAAGGATTTTCCGGGTCTTCAGTCCTACGCTCCGCAGTAGCTTCCCCGACTGTGGTCCGGGATGAGCGGGCTTGGTCAGGCCCATAAGCAAAGAGGCCCGGCGCCGGGCGCCGGGCCTCAAAGCTTTAGCCTGCCTGCAGGATCACTGCGACGCGGGCGGTGCGGCGGCGGCCGCCGCCATGGCCGAGGACGAAGCCGAGGCCGAAGAGGCCGCGGCGGCGCCGGCCGAGGATTGCGCCACGGCGGCGGCGTTCTCGGCGGCGGCTGCAGAGGATTCGGCCGACGAAGCCGCCGAGGCCGACTCGTTCTTCTTGCAGCCGGTCACGCCGATGGCGGCGACTGCGGTCAAGGCCAGCACAAGGCCCACGGTCTTCTTCATGTCGCGTCTCCCAAGATCGATTGAGTGATGGACGCCCCCGAGTCCACGACGTGGACAACCCAGGCGTAACACGACCGTGATCACGGGAAAACCGCCACACTTTCGCCTAGCGCGCCCGCGCGTGCATCTCCTCGTGCCTGAGGCCGCCGATGCGGGCGGCGACGGCCGCGACGAAGGCGCCGAGCAGCATGCCGACGGCGAGGAACAGCGAGGCCTGGGCGGCGATGTTGGCGGCCCGCTGCACTTGCTCGGGCGTCGGCGGAGGCGCCGCCGCCGTGGCCGCGGCCGAGAGGCTGTCGGCATAGGGCGCCAGCACGGTCGCCGCGAGCAGCACCATGGCGACGGTCGCCACGGCCCAGACGACGAGGCCGTGGGCGGTGTCGCGGAAGTGGCTCTCGTCGTCGTGCAGAGTGGTCCAGACGGCGCGGGTGCGGCCGGCGACATAGCCGCCGAGGGCGCTGGCCAGGACCTGGATCAGGATGCCGCCGGCGCCGATCTCGGGCGTGAAGGCCTTGAGCGAGCCCTTGGTGGCGATGCCGGGCAAGCCGGTGTCGAAGCCGATCCCCGCCGCGGCCAGGCCCAGCAGCAGCGAGCTCGCCACGGCGACGAAGGCGCCGGCCCAGATGGCCGACCAGGAGAGGGCCGGCTGGGGCCGGTCCAGGGCGAGGGGGGGCGTCACGACGCCCACGTTGTCGTCAGCGGTCATGGCCAGCCTTCCCCTAGAAGTGGTGGCTGCACATGGCGAGGAGCAGGATGATCGGCAGCGGCACGCCGATCAGGTAGAGCAGGATGGAGCGCATGGTCGTTTCCCCTTTCCGGCGCTCTGGCCCCCGCGGCGGAGTGGATTCCGGCCAAGATCGGGCGCCTCGAGCTTGGCGTCACAACGGCCCCTGGCGCTTGGCGTTCCGTTCAGCCCGCCGGACCTAGGTCCGGGACGCCAGGGCCACCAGGCTCGCGACCTGAAGCTCCAGCCGCTTCACCTCGCGCACCACGCTGTTCTTCTGCATTTCCATCCAGAACCAGACCTTCAGCAGGCCAAGGAAGAAGAACCCGAAGGCCGCGACGCCGGCCCAGCCGAGCATGGCCTTGACCTCGCTCGCCTCGGCCGCGCGCCAGACGCCGTAGGCCGCCAAGGCCAGGCAGGCGGTTCCGGCGAGGAAGCCCGCGATGGAGAAGGCCGCGTGCTGGGTGCGGAACGCGGTGATGGTCGCCTGCAGGGGGCTCTCGGCGCGGCTCAGCTCCTCGTAAGCCCGCAGGTCGTCGGGCGAGAGCGCCCGGCGGATGGTCTCATCGATGTTCGTCATGGTCGTCTCCTTCGAGAAAGCTCTTGAGGGTCTGGCGGGCCGCGAACAGGCGCGACTTCACCGTGCCGGGCGGAAGACCGTGGGCGGCGGCGATCTCGTCGATGCCGAAGCCCTCGCCGTAGTGCAGGCTGACCACCAGCCGCTGCTCGACGGGCAGTCCCGCCACGGCGCCGCGAAGGTCCAGGCGCTGGTCGGCGCCGTTCACCTCCGTGGGCGGTCCGCGAAGCTCGGCGACCTGGACCGCCAGCCTGCGGTCCCTGACGTTCCGGCGCACGCGATCGGCGCAGCGGCGGGACACGAGCGCGAACATCCACGCCGGAAACCTGTCGGGGTCCTCCAGCCGGCGAAGGCCGCGGGCCGCGCCCACCCAGGCGTCCTGCACGGCGTCCTGGGCCTGATCGAGGTCCCCGAGGAGGCGGTGCGCGTGCCGCAGGAGCCGCGGGGTCCAGCGGGTGACGAGCTGGCCGAACGCGGCTTCGCGACCCGACTTCGCCGATGCGACGAGCCATTCGTCCAGCACTGCGCCCGGATCACGCCGCATCTCGCCGCCCCCTGTCGGCACTATAGTCGGTCGAGCGGCCTGTTTGGTTCGACGGCTAGCGCCAGCAGGTCGAGCTTCGAGCTGCATGTCGATGACGCACAGGCCACGCCATCGCATGCGACGGCAGGCGCCTCGCTCGACACCGGGGTCGTCACGTGGTTGGCTTTCCCGGTGGCTGGGGGCGAACTTTTGAACCGGCTGATGAGATCCGCTTACGCCGTCTCCGTGCGCCAGCACGGCAATTCGGGATGGCTGTGGGAGGTCATCGACCCTGGCGGCTCGACGGTCGCCGAGGGAACCGCATGGACCTACTCCCAGGCCATCGGCCGGGCATGGGCCGCCGAACGCGTTGCACGGGATAGTCCCGCAGCGGCCCGTCGGCGCCGCTTCGCCTAGCGCCAGGAGCTGACCTGGGACCAGGTTCTGGATCCGGACCTTCCGGCGGGCGCCGCCGAAAGCCGATCTCCCGTCCCGCTCGTCCCGGCCTTCGCCTGGATGCGCGGGGGAGGGCGATGACAACCGGGGCGACACCCCTTAGACCCAGGGCATGAGTCCCGCTTCGAGCTCCGCCGCGGCAGCCGGGGAGGCCGCGCCGGCCGACGCCTCCAAGTCCGCCGCCTCCACGACCTTCTGGGTCATCTGCGCGGTGAGCTTCAGCCATCTGCTCAACGACATGATGCAGTCGCTGCTGCCGGCGATCTATCCGACGCTGAAGCA
>CAZTMF010000323.1:0-4315 GCA_964614675.1 uncultured Caulobacteraceae bacterium
CGACCATCGGGCCGACGAGATCAACAAGACCCGCCGCGCCGACGCCCATCAGGAGTTGAAGCGCTGGCTGGGCGGCGATCACACCTCGAACAACACCTATCGCTGACCCCGTCGGGAGCGCGTTGCGCAAGAGTGGAGACTGGTCTTGCGATCACAACGCGCTCGAATGCTTGAGTCTGGAGCGAGACGAGATCAGTCTCCGGCTGATCTCGTCCTATTCTAGGGTCGAGCGACCAAAGGGGGAAACATGAAGAGACTTATTGCGGGCGCGCTGGTCCTGGCCGGCGCGGCCATCGTTGCTGTGCCGGCGGCGGCCGGGACCTGGGATGGCGTCTACGGCGGCACCATCGTCGCCACCTACGCCGACGGCCATACGGTGAAAGTGTTCACCAACGCCGACCACACCTTCAAGATCCAGCCGGCCTCCGGCGACCCGCTGACGGGGACCTGGAAGGACGAGGCGACGCAGAGCTGCTTCACCATCACCGCGCCGGCCGCCGCCGTGGGCGGACCGGCGACCTGCTTCCCGCTCAAGGAGTACAAGGTGGGCGACAGCTTCGAGGGCAAGGACGGCACAGGCGCATTCCATGCGGTGATCAACGCCGGGCGGTGAGGCCGGCTTCTCCAGCCTGAATTCAGTCAAAGAAAAAGGGCGGGCCGCTTTCGCGACCCGCCCTGATTTTTGCCTGAGGCCTTCGCTTAGAAGGTCTTGTGGACCGTGACGGCCCACTGGCGGCCTTGGGCCGGCTGGCCGTTGACGTAGCCGGCCAGACCGCCTTCCGCCAGGTCGAACAAGGTCAGATAGTAGATCTTGTTCGTGAAGTTGGTGACCTCCAGCGACGTCGACCAGCTGTGGTCTGCCGAGCGCCAGGTGACCCGCAGGTTCCCCACCGTGTAGGCGGCGATCTTGTCGGCGTGCAGCGAGCCTCCGTTCGGGGAGAGCTGGTTGAAGTCGATCACCTGATGCACAGGATCGTAGTCGCCGGGCTGGTTCAGCGGGCTGGTGAAGGTCTGGGACTGGTACGCCAGGTCGACCCGCGGCGTCAGGCTGCCTGCGTTGCCGAACACGAACTCGTACTGGGCGCCGACGTTCCACTTCCACTTGGGCGTGAACGGCGTCACGCCATGGATGGAGATCCCCGTGGTGGTCGAGCGACCGGTGGCCGGATCGACGTTCGGAATGGTGGTGTACTTGAAGTCCAGGTAGCTCAGAGAGCCGTCCAGTTCGAGGCCGCCGAACGGATGGGCCTCCGTCTCGAACTCGAGCCCCTTGACGTGGGCCGAACCGGCGTTGACCGGCAGGGCGCAAGGCTGGGCCGCCCGGGCCGCCGGGGTCGCGCCCGGCGAGTTATCGGGGCAGGAGCTCAGGGTCAGGATGATGTTGTTGTAGTTGTTGAAGAAGCCCGCCGCGTTGAAGCGGACCTTGTGATCGAACAGAAACGCCTTCAGGCCGATTTCGTAGGCCGTCAGGGTTTCGGGCGCGAACGACTTCACCTGGCAGTCCGGATCGGGACAGCCGGCGCCCTTGCCGAAGAACGGACGGGCGTCGATGCCGCCGCCCTTATAGCCGGTGGCCGTCTGGGCGTAGGCCATGAAGTCCGGCGTGAACTGGTACTGCAGGTTCACGCGGTAGTCGACGCGGGTCGAGTGGAAGGACGCGCTCTGCCCGTCGAGGCCCGCCACCAGCCAGTTGGAGCAGCCCACCACCGGGATGAAGTTGGGAACGCCGCAAGGCAGGGTGCCGTCCGGGTTGTGACGGTGGAAGGTGTAGGACTTGTCGTCCACCGAGTAGCGGATGCCGCCGATCAGCTCGAGCCCGCCGACGACGTGCCAGTCGGCCTGGCCAAACACCGCCTTGGCGGTCGACGGCGTGGTGTCAGGACCATGCTGGAAGTCGAATGCGAAGTTCGGGACGCCCGGAATGGAGCCGGCGCCCACGTAGGGCAGGTCGACCCGGGCCGTCTCGTCGCCGCTCTGGTGGGCGTAGAAGGCGCCCAGAGTGACATCGACCGCGTTGAACATGTGGCCGTTCAGGCGGAACTCCTGCGTCTCCTGCCGGTGGTGCAGGGTCTGCAGCAGCAGCTGCGGCGTGATCGGCGCCGAGCCGGTGTCTTCCGCGAAGGAGTTGTAGAAATAGCGGAAGGCCGTGATCGACCTGATCGCCCAGTCGTCGCTGAGCTTGTAGTCGATCGTGCCGCCGACGCCGTAGGTGCGGTAATGGTTGATCGGGGGCACCACTACCGGCTTCCACTTGGCTTCGACCGCATTTCCGTTCCCGAGGTCGGTGTAGGTTGCGTAGCTCAGGAACGGATCGTTCGGGTGGTTCGGGTCGCCGGCGTTGGCGCCGTAGGGCACGAATTGGCTGCCGTATTGCACGCCGTTGAGCGAAAGCCCGTTAGGCCGCGCATAGACGAGGGTGTTGGCCTGCACCGGCGACTGGTCGTTGACTGCGTCGGCGAAGACGTTGATCTCGGCCCTGTCGTTGGGCAGCCAGCGCACGGCGATCTTGCCGGCCGCGTAGGCCTGACCGCCGTCCTCGCCAAGCTTGCAGCCGTCGCCGAGGTTGAAGGTCGGCAGACCGGAGCCCGGATGGGTGCAGGCGTAATCGTTGCGGGTGACGTAGCCGTCCCTGTGCCGCTCGGCCGCGGTGACGCGGACGAACAGCTTGTCCGGGACCACGGTGAAGTCCATGGCGGCGCGGGCGTCGATCCGGTTGAACGACCCGTAGGTGCCTTCCAGATAGCCGCCGCCGTCGCCGTTGGGCTTCTTGGAGAAGATCTTGATGGCGCCGCCGATGGAGTTCCGGCCGGCGATGGTGCCTTGCGGACCGCGCAGCACTTCCACCCGGTCCACGTCGGCCAGGTCGAGCAAGGAGCCCGTGAGGGTCGCGTAGTAGACGTCGTCGACGTAGATGCCGACGCCCGGCTCCTGCGAGAAGTTGAAGTCGGTCTGACCGACGCCGCGGATGAAGGCCACCATGGCGTTGCCGAAGGCCGCGTTCGCGGGCTTCAGGGTCACGTTCGGCGCCTCAGAGGCGACCTGGAAGAGGTTGGTCTGGCTCTTGTTCTCGAGCATCTGGGCGTTGACCGCCGTGATCGCCAGAGGCGTCTTCTGCAGGCTCTGCTCGCGGAACTGCGCCGTGACCACCACTTCGCCAACGGTGTTGGCGTTCGCCGGCGGCGGTGCGTCAGCAGCATAGGCAGCCGACCCGAACGCGGTCAGCGCGGCGACTGCGATCGGAGCGGCCGATCGCAGCAGAAATGTGCGCGAAAAAGCGCGGTAATCCATCATGTTTCCGTTCCCCTTCTTTGGCGCTTCGCCTAGCTGACGAAGCACGGCTTTAGGCCGCCGCATTGCGGACGGTCTCAGGAACGGGGGTGTAGTGACGCCTTACGTGTCGCTGGGATTGCTGTTTGAAAAACGCCCGCCAGCCCCCCTCCAGGCCGAATCGTAGTTTCAGAACCGGGGAGAACTTAGCCAGATGCCTAGTTATGCTAGTATGCGTGTTACTAGCATAAGAATACCTGACGTTTGACGTGGTCAACTATAGAGGTAACCACCCCCGATTTGGATTTCAAGATCGCGACGTTCATGTCGGGATCGGCGCCGTTATCCTGGCGCCCCGGCTACCAGCATTAGGTTGCCTCTGGCGGCTCCCCTGCGGCTCGGCTAAGGGCGCCTGCCGAGCCGAGAGACCCGTGAAAGACAAGATCATCATCACCTGCGCGGTGACCGGCGCGTCGCCGGTGCCGAGCCATCCCAACTTCCCCAAGTCGAACGAGGAAGTCGCCAACGCCGCCCTGGAAGCGGGCGAGGCGGGCGCGTCGATCATCCATGTACATGTGAGGAAGCCCGACGGGACTCCCTCGACCGACCTGGACGACTACACCGAGGTCTACAATCGCATCCGCCAGAAGAACAACGAGCTGATCATCAACCTGACCACCGGTCCGGGCTGCAACTGGATGCAGAGCGACGAGGATCCCGCCATGCCGGGCCCCGGGGCGATGATGTTCACCGCCGAACGCCGGCTGGAGCATATCGAGGCGCTGCGGCCCGAGCTGTGCACCCTCGACATCTGCACGATGCAGATCTTCGGGACGGTGGCGATCAACACCAAGAAGATGATGACCACCATGGGCCACATGATCCGCGACTGCGGCGTGAAGCCCGAGATCGAGTGCTTCGACACCGGCGACCTGGTGTTCGCCGAGGACCTCATCGCCGAGGGCGCCCTGGACGGGCCGGGCATGTACTCCATCGTGATGGGCGCCAAGTACGGCATCCACGCCACGCCCGAGGCGATGATCTACTG
>CAZTMF010000324.1:0-4313 GCA_964614675.1 uncultured Caulobacteraceae bacterium
GCATCCCGGTGCACATGATCGAGACGATCAACAAGATCGTCCGCACCTCGCGCCAAATGCTGCACGAGATCGGCCGCGAACCGACCCCCGAGGAACTGGCTGAGAAGCTGGCCATGCCGCTGGAGAAGGTGCGCAAGGTCCTGAAGATCGCCAAGGAGCCGATCTCGCTCGAAACCCCGATTGGGGACGAGGAGGACAGCCACCTCGGCGACTTCATCGAGGACAAGAACGCCGTCCTGCCGATCGACGCGGCGATCCAGAGCAATCTTCGCGAAACGACGACACGCGTACTCGCGTCGTTGACCCCGCGCGAGGAACGCGTCCTGCGCATGCGCTTCGGCATCGGCATGAACACCGATCACACCCTGGAAGAGGTCGGCCAGCAGTTCTCGGTGACCCGTGAGCGCATCCGCCAGATCGAGGCGAAGGCCCTGCGCAAGCTGAAGCATCCCAGTCGTTCGCGGAAACTGCGCAGCTTCCTGGATAGCTGAGAACGCCGTTCGCGTTTAGCGAGCGAACTTCACGCGGCTAAGGACGTTCAGGCAAAGCCCCGGCGGACGCTTTGGGCTATGTCATCCCCTGTTCATCTACGGGGGCGGATGAACGGAGCCTTAGGTGCGAGAGGAGCTGTTCATATGCGTGCTTTGTTCCTGACGACCCTGATCGCCGCCGTGGGGGCCTGTGCGGCGGCCGCCGCCCAACCGGCCCAGGGGCCTGGCGATTCGGCCGTTCTCTGTCTGGACGGCCTGGGGGTGAACCATCCCCCGGTCTGCCATTCGAGTACGGCGAGCCGGCTTTCGCCGGAACCCGACATCTGCAGCTGCCACGGCCCCTATCAGCAGGTGCGGACCAACTGGTGCGCCAGGGGCGAGACCCCACCGCCCGACTCTGCCGACTTCGACCGCGCTCGCGTGGCGGCCGTGAAGGACGGTTCGCTCTACAACTTCATGTACCAGGGCAAGCGCGCCTGCGTGCCGCTCGGCCCGAACGGCTGAGAAACCAGCTGGATCGCCGCGGGATCACTCCCGCGGCGGCATGGCCTCGAATTCCGGAAGGCCGCTGTCGATGCGGTCCCAGGCCGGCCTGGCCTTGGTGTAGACCACCATCTGGGGCTCGAAGACCGAGGTGTCGTCGAGCGTACCGGCGGTGACGGTGCGCACGCCCGGCATCGACGCCGGCTCGCCATAGATGAAACTTCCGCAGTTGGAGCAGAAGAAGCGGGTGTAGGGCTGGCCGCTGTCGGCCATCACCGCATAGGACGACAGTTTCCCCGTGACCTTCACCGCGTCGGCCGGCAAGGCGACCACGGAGACGTGGCCGGTGCCGGTCACCTTCTGACAGTCGATGCAATGGCAGTGGCCCTGGAAGATGGGCTCGCCGTCGAGCTCGTAGCGCACTGCGCCGCACAGGCATCCGCCGGAAGCTTTCATCTTGGATCTCCTTTGATCGGTGGGGCTACGGGACCGTGAATCCGCCGTCTATCGCAAGGGTGTGACCGGTGACGTAGGAGGCGTTGTCCGAGGCGAGCCAGAGGATGCCCTGGGCCACTTCATCGGGCTGGGCGATCCGACCCATCGGGACCCCTTGCGCGATGATATCCATCGGAATGGCGTCCCCGATCATCCGGTGCAGCAGCCCGGTCTCGATCGGGCCGGGCGCCACGGCGTTGATGCGGATGTTGGACTTGGCCATGTCGAGGGCGGCCGACTTGGTCAGCCCGACCACGCCATGCTTGCTGGCCGCATAGATGGCGACGCCCGCCAGGCCCGTCAGGCCGGCCTGCGAGGCTGTGTTCACGATGGCGCCGCCACCGTGCTTCAGCATATGCGGGATCTCGTGCCTCAGGCCGAAGAAGATGCCTCGCAGGTTCACCGCCAGCAGCCGGTCGAACTCCTCCGCCGTGCGCTCGTGGACGGGGCCCAGCTGGCATTCGACGCCGGCGTTGTTGATCGCCACGTGGATGCGCCCGAAGCGCGCCTCGGCGCGGTGGATCACCTCGCGAACGTCGTCCTCGCGGGTGACGTCCGCCGGGATGAACAGGCCGTCGGCGCCCAGGGCCTTGATCTCGGCCTCCAGGCTTCGGCCGTCCTCGTCGCCGAGCCCCGCGGCCACGACCTTGGCGCCGGATTGGGCGAAGGCCAGGGCGGTCGCCCGCCCGATGCCGGCGGTGGCGCCGATGACGACGACTGTGCGGTCGGTGAAGTCCAGGACGGCCATGCCGCTTCCCCCTATGCCTTTGTTGTCGATTATTCGGCGGCCGCCGGGATCGCCGCGGCGAGGCCGAGTTCTTGGTCGGTGGCGGCGTGGCCCCACTTGTCGCGCGGCGGCCAGGGCCGGTCTTGCCAGGGAACGTCGAGGGTGAAGCTCGACACCTTGCGCCCCTCTGGGATGCGCCCGTTCCCGCCGCCCTGGCTGTAGTCGTAGTAGAGCTTGATCAGCTCCTCATGGGTGCGGGCCTGGGCGGCTGGATGCGCCAGGCAGGCGTCGCGCCACTTCTGCACGCGCTTGTGCTGCGCTGGGATCTCGTAGGCCTCGTAGTACTCCAGGAACCAAAGTCGCTTGAACATCGGGGTGAAGGCGACCTCGGCCCAGCCGAAGTCCTCGAACAGGAAGGTCCCCTCCGGCGAATAGTACCTGAGGAAGTCGTCGAGCCTGGCGTACTGGGCGTCCACTTCCGCCTTGAGTTCGTCCCGCTTGGCCGGATCGCGGTTGAGGATCATCCGGTAGCCCGATCCCGAATAGGCCCCGTCGGTGGCGCAGAGCATGCCCTCGACCGCGTGGCGAAACGGGTCCTTCTGGGCCACGGGCCGCTCGGGGAAGCGGTCCTCGAAGTAGCGCATGATCACCATGCTCTCCTTCAGGGTCTCGCCGTTCTCCAGGGTCAGGGCGGGCAGGGCGGTCGTGCCGCGGGTCTTCTTCAGCAGCCAGTCCGGCCGGGGCTTGGAGATGTCGATCTCCACGTCGTCCATGAACCCGTGCAGGCCCTTGAGCTCGAGCAGGATCTCCACCCGCTCGGAGAAGGGGCAGCCGGGTATGTGGTACATGGTCGGCCGCTCGCCGTCGCTCATGGGCGGGCCCTCCTCGCGAAGGCCGCCAAGATGCGGTTCCTGAAGGCCGGGTCAAGCGGCGCGCTGAGGCGCAGCCCAGCTCATTGCGTCTGCGGCGCCTCGTAGGTCCCGACCAGCTCGGTGCTGGCGATGGTGTTGCCCTTCAACGCGTTCAGCAGCTCACCCAGTGGCGTGTCCGGCTGCATGGGGAGGAGCTTGTCCAGGGCGAACAGCTGGAAGTGGTAGCGGTGCACCCCGTGACCCGCCGGCGGGCGCGGGCCGAAATAGCCGAACCCGCCCTTGGTGTTCCGGCCCTGGACCGCGCCTTTCGGATGATCGAGCTGTGGCCGATGGGCGATGCCCGGCGCCAGGGAAGTCGCGTTTCCCGGGATGTTCCAGATCATCCAGTGCACCACCGGATCTTCGGTCGGCGCGTCCGGGTCCTGGACGACCAGGGCGTAGGACTCGGCCTCGATCACCAGGGTCCAGGCGAGGGGCGGGGAGATGTTGTCGTGATAGGCGGTGAAGCGGTCCTGGATGCGGCCGTCGTCCCCCACGGCGGAGGACACGAGCTCGAGCCGTCCCACGTCTCGCGGGTGAACCTTATGGATGACAATGTCTTCGCCTGAGCTGTGATGTCCGTGGGCCATGCAAACCTCCTGGCCTTCCAAGAACCCCGACCCGGAGGGGAAGGTTCACCCCAACTTGGGCGCTCTGTTGGCGCCGGGCGCCGATCCGGGGCTATGCTGCGCCGAAGGCCGGCGCCATGTCCGGCGGGGAGCGAAACATGATCAGAACCGCAGTCTTCGGAGCCATTGTCACCGCCCTCGCGGCCGGCGGCGCTCAGGCGCAACCCGCAAAGCCGGCCGGGTCGACCGTGACCGCCCCGGTCAACAATCCCTCCAACCCGCCCAAGCTGTTCCACGTCTATTCGGACGCCAAGGGCGAGAGCCACCTGGAGACGATCACCGTCGCACCGACGTCGGGAGAACTTCCGCTCACGGGCCTCCGCGCGATTTCCTACCAGCCGAACAAGGTCAATTGGCACAACGCCCCGGCGCCCCAGTTCGCCATCAACCTGACCGGCTATCTGCAGGTGGAGCTGTCGGACGGGAACAAGCACAAGATCGGGCCGGGCGACCTGGTCTACCTCGAGGACACCACCGGCAAGGGCCACATCACCCGGCTGCTCAGCCCGGTGACGGCTCTGTTCATCCACACCGCGCCTGGCTTCGACATCCACAAGTGGGCGGCGGGCGCGCAGAA
>CAZTMF010000325.1:0-4304 GCA_964614675.1 uncultured Caulobacteraceae bacterium
CGTTGCGCGGATAGCCGAACAGGATGTCGACCCCCTCGCGCTTGAGGATCTCCGCAATCGCCGCCGGTACTTTCATCGTCGCCCCTTCACGTTTCTTGGGGTTCGCCCTTGTCGGCACGTGCTCTAAAGCAGCAGCGCTCTAGGTGCGAGGGGAAAGCCCGGGTCCATGACGACTGAAAGGCTCACCGGCGGGGAGGCCATCGTCCGTGGCCTCGTGGACCACGGCGTCGACACCGTCTTCGCCCTGCCGGGCGCCCAGACCTATGGGCTTATGGACGCCCTGAAGCTGGCCGAACCGAAGATCCGCACCATCGGCGCCCGGCACGAGCAGGGCGTGGGCTACATGGCCTTCGGCTACGCCAAGGCGTCGGGCCGTCCGGGCGTCTGCTCGGTGGTGCCGGGCCCGGGCCTGCTGAACGCCTCGGCCGCCCTGCTCACCGCCTGGGGATCGACCACGCCGGTGCTGGCCCTGGCCGGCCAGATCAACACCCACTTCCTCGGCAAGGAGCGGCTGGCCCTGCACGAGATGCGCGACCAGCTGGCGGTCATGCGCCAGGTCTGCAAATGGGCCGAGCGCATCGAGCACCCCGCCCAGGCCCCATCCATGGTCGCCGAGGCCTTCCGTCAGATGCGCTCCGGACGCCCCGGACCCGCCGGCCTCGAGATGCCCTGGGAAGTCTTCACCCAGCGCGCGCCCGTTCAGCCCCAGCCGCCGCTGGCGACCATCGCGTCGCCCGAGCCGGACCCGGATCTGATCACCGAGGCCGCCAAGCTGCTCAGGACCGCCCGGACGCCGATGATCTTCGTGGGCGGCGGGGCGCTGCACGCGTCCGAGGCCATCACCGCCCTTTGCGAGGACCTGCAGGCGCCGGCCGTCCCCTGGCGCAGCGGCCGGGGGATCGTCGACGAGCGCCATCCGCTGGGCTTCACCTGCGCCTCGGGCGCCCGGATCTGGCCCGAATGCGACGTGGCCCTGGTCAGTGGGACGCGCTGCGAGCTGCTCGACATGCGCTGGCGCTGGCGGCCGCCCGGCCTCAAGCTGATCCGCATCGACATCGACCCGGCGGAAATGCGCCGCCTGCCTGCGGACGTCGGCATCGTCGCCGACGCCGACGCCGGCGCGAGGGCGCTGCTGGCGGCGATCTCCAAGGGCGGGCCGGAGATCGGCGACCGGCCGACCCGCCTCGCCGAGGCCAAGGCGGCCACGGCCCGGGACATCCAGGAGATCCGACCGCAGGTCGCCATGCTGCAGACCATCCGCGACGTGCTGCCCGAGGACGGGATCTTCGTCGACGAGATCAGCCAGATGGGCTTCGCCTCCTGGTACGGCTTCCCCGTCTATCGCCCCCGCACCGCCATCAGCGCCGGCAGCCAGGGGACCCTGGGCTCGGGCTTCCCGAGCGCGCTCGGCGCCAAGGCGGCCTTCCCGGACCGGGCCGTGGTGTCGGTGACCGGAGACGGCGGCTTCCTCTTCGCCGCGACCGAGCTGGCCACCGCCGTGCAATACGGCCTGAACGTCGTGACCCTGGTCTTCAACAACAACGCCTACGGCAACGTCCGCCGCGACCAGATCGAGGGCTTCGACGGCCGGGTGATCGCCTCGGACCTGGTGAACCCCGATTTCGTGAAGTTCGCCGAGTCCTTCGGAGTGCAGGGACTGAGGGCCCGCACCCTGCATGAGCTGCGGCGGGCGCTGGAGAAGGCCCTGGCCGCCGACGCCCCGGTGCTGATCGAGGTCCCGGTCGAGACGGGCTCGGAAGCCAGTCCATGGAAATTCCTGACGCCGAGATTCGGCTGATGCCGAGACCCGCCATGATGCGATCGATCGCCCTCCTGGCCGTCCTGGCCCTCGCACCGGCCGCGACGGCCGCGCCCATCAAGCCCATCCCCAGGGACGCCAGGGTCTGGGCCGCGGCGGAGGCGGCCCGCCCCGACCAACTCGAACTGCTGCGGCAGGTGGTCGACATCGACTCGGGCACCGGCGACGTCAGCGGCGGAAGCAAGGTCGCCGCCACCCTGGCCGGACGGCTCGGGGCGCTCGGCGCCGAGGTGCAGGCCGTGCCGGCTGAGGCGCCCGACCTGCCTGACAACCTGGTCGCAACATTCAGGGGAACGGGGAAGGCTCGCATCCTGCTGATCGGCCATATGGACACGGTGTTCGAGGCTGGGACGTCGGCCCGGCGCCCCTACCGCACCGATGCGGACAAGGCCTACGGGCCCGGCGTCGGCGACGAGAAGGGCGGCGTGGTCGAGGGCGTCTATGCCCTGACGCTGCTGCACGACCTGGACTTCCAGGACTTCGGCCAGATCGTCTTCCTAATCGAGACCTCCGAGGAGCGAGGCTCGACGGGGACGCAAGGCCTGATCGCCAGGCTGGCGAAGGACGCCGATGTCGAGCTGAACCTGGAGCCAGGCGACACACCGGACGTGCTGACGGTCTGGCGCAAGAGCGCCGTCACCTTCCGCATCGTGGTCAAGGGCCGCGCCGCCCATGCGGGGATGGCGCCCCAGGACGGCCGCAACGCCGCGACCGAGCTGCTGCACCAGCTGCAGCTGTTCGACGGCGCCTTCCCCAAGAGCGGCGAAGGCCTGACCGCCAATCTCACCATCCTGAAGGCTGGCACGCGGGCCAACATCATCCCCGACTACGCCGAGGCCCAGATCAATGTGCGGGTCCGCGATCTGGCCGACCTCGGCCCGGTGCAGGCGGTGCTGGAGAAGGACGCCGCCATGACCGCGGTGCCCGACACCAAGGTCAGCATCGATCGCGGAACCGACGCGGTCTTTCCGCCCCTGAAGGTCAACCCGGCCACCGAGGTCCTGGCCGACCGGGCCGAGGCGATCTACGCCGGCCTCGGCCTCAAGATCGGCCGAGGCGGCAACGGCGGCGCCTCGGAATCGGCCCTGGCCGCGGCGGCGGGCACGCCCGCGCTTGACGGCCTCGGCCCGGCGGGCGGAGGCTTCCACGGCGAGAACGAGTACATCCTGCTCTCGACGGTGACGCCGCGGCTCTATCTGCTGACCAAGCTGATCATGGACCTGGGCAAAGCGCCGCCCGCGCGGGTGAATTAAGTTCGGCGGCGGTCAGCCAGACCAGGTCACGGATGGCGTTCCGGCCGCCCAGGCGAGCATACCCAGACAAACCAGCAGCAATGCTCGGGACGCCTATATCCACTGGCCGAGCGCTTGGTCCTTTCCCGTGACTCCCGGGGTCAAGAACACGTACCGCATGAGCAGAAATACGCTCAGCGGGGTGAGCTTCGATGAGCCTGGTCGCCCCAACTGATCCCACGTCTCAGGATACGCCGATCTCAGCCTGCTCGTGACGCCGAACATGGACCTGAAATAGAGCGCCAAAGGGATCAGGCAGAGCAATCCGACCGGATTGACCGTCACCATCTGGGTCCCCTCCCGCGCGCACCTTATAACCTAGAACACCTTCCCCGGATTCAGCGTCCCCTTGGGGTCGAGCGCCGCCTTGAGCTGGCGCATCAGGGCGACCTCTTCGGGGGTGCGGGAGTAATGCAGGAACGGCTTCTTGTGCACGCCGATGCCGTGCTCGGCCGAGATCGAGCCCTTCCATTCGCCGACGGTGGCATAGACCAGCTCCTCGACCTGGTGCTCCCACTTCGCATCGCCATTGCTGCGGACCGACAGGTGCAGGTTGGAGTCGGCGACGTGGCCGAAGCAGATGGCGACCGTCCCGGGCCACCGCTCTTCGATCTTCGCCTTGGCGTACTGCATGTAGTCGCCCATCTGGCCGGTCGGGATCGAGATGTCGAAGGCGATCTGGGGCCAGTGCTCGGTCTTGATCCATTCCCCGGGGCTGTCGCGGATGGCCCAGAGCTCGCGCGCCTCCGCACCCGACTTGGCGACCACCGCGTCCTGCACGACGCCCCGCTCGATCGCCTCGCCGATCACCGCCTCGAAGCGGGCCTGATCGGTCGTCTCGTCGTCGCCCATGGTCTCGACCAGGACGTAGCAGCCGTATTTCGGCTCCAGCGGCGGGCGGCGGCCGAGGGCCTGGGTGCCGATGTGGTAGAACTCCGGCCACATCATCTCGAAGGCCGACAGCGTGCTGCCCAGGCCCGAGCGGGCGGCGGCCAGAAGGTCCAGGACGCCCTGGTAGTCGTTCACGGCGCACAGCCCCGTGCAGGCGCCGCGCGCCTTCGGATAGCACCGCAGGACCAGCCGGGTGATCACGCCCAGCGTGCCCTCGGCCCCGATGAACAGGTATTTCAGGTCATACCCGGCGTTGTTCTTGATCATCTTGTTGAGCGCGGTCACCACCGTGCCGTCGGCCA
>CAZTMF010000326.1:0-4290 GCA_964614675.1 uncultured Caulobacteraceae bacterium
GCCAGGCGGTAGGCGGGAAAGCCGCTCTGCTTCAGGCCCAGGGGATCGCCGCCGCCCCTCAGCTCCAGGTCCAGCTCGGCGATGGCGAAGCCGTCGTCCGTGCGCCTCAGGATATCGAGCCGGCGCTGGGCGGCCTGCGACAGGGGCGGGTCGTAGAGCAGGACGCAGGCGCTCTCCCTGGCGCCCCGGCCGACACGGCCGCGCAGCTGGTGCAACTGGGCGAGGCCGAAGCGCTCGGCCTGCTCGATCACCATGATCGAGGCGTTGGGCACATTGACCCCGACCTCCACCACGGTGGTCGCCACCAGCACCTTCACCCGTCCCTCGGCGAAGTCGGCCATGACGGCGTCCTTCTCCTGGGCGGGCATGCCGCCGTGAACCAGGCCCACGCCCGGACCCAAGGCCCGCGTAAGACTTTCGGCGCGTTTCTCGGCGGCGGCGAGGTCGATGGTCTCGGACTCGCTGATCAGGGGACAGATCCAGAAGGCCTGGGCGCCTGTGGCCATCGCCTGTCGCAGACGCTCGACCACCTCGCCGATACGCGGGATCGGAACCGCCCGCGTGGCGACCGGCGTGCGGCCGGGCGGCTTCTCAGTCAGGCGCGAGACGTCGAGGTCGCCGTAGAGGGTCAGCTCCAGGGTCCGGGGGATCGGGGTGGCGGACATGGCCAGCAGATGCGCCCCTTCGCCCTTGTCCTGCAGCCGGCGCCGCTCGCCCACGCCGAAGCGGTGCTGCTCGTCGATGACGGCGAGACCCAGACCGGCGAAGAAGATGTCCTCCTGGAAGAGGGCGTGGGTGCCCACCACGACCTTGGCGTCCCCGGAGGCCAGGGCCCGCAGCTTCTCGGCGCGGCCGGCGCCCTTGTCGCGGCCGGTTAGCAGAACGACGTCGACGCCCTGGGCCTGCAGCGGCGCGGCGATGGTCTCGTAGTGCTGGCGGGCCAGGATCTCCGTCGGGGCCATCAGCGCGGATTGCCGCCCGGCGTCCGCCACATCGGCCATGGCCAGCATGGCGACCACGGTCTTGCCGGCGCCGACGTCGCCCTGGAGCAGCCGGCTCATCCGCTCGCCGGCCTGGAGGTCGCCGCGGATCTCCGCCAGCGCCATGGTCTGGCTGCCGGTCAGGCGGAAGGGCAGGGCGGCCTCCAGCTGTCCGGCGGTCTCACCGGCGGGGATGGCCGGCGCCGGTTCGCGGCGGCGCGCGCCCTTGCGCTGGGCCATGGCCAACTGGTGGGCGAAGAGCTCGTCATAGGCCAGCCGCCGGCGCTGCGGCGTGTTTAGCAGGGTGTCGGCGTCGGTCCTGGGGGAATGCAGGGCCTCGAGCGCCTGGCGCCAGCCCATGAAACCTTCACGGGCCTTGAAGGCCGGGTCCTGCCATTCCGGCAGCTCCGGGGCGCGGTCCAGCGCCTCGTGCGCCAGCTTGCGGACGGTGCGCGAGGCCAGGCCGGCGGTCGCCGGATAGATGGCTTCGAAGGCCGGGATCTCGTCGATGCGTTCGGCCGGCAGCACGTAGTCGGGGTGGTTGATCTGGAACTCGACGCCGAACTTCCAACGCTCGACCCTGCCGCTGACGGCGCGCATGGCCCCTTCCGGATGCTGACGCTTCAAACTGTCGCCGAACACCTTGAAATAGACCAGGAAAAGGAAGCCGGTCTCGTCGGCCACCCGGATCCGATAGGGCGCGCCCGCGCTTCGCGGCGGCAGGTGGGAGTCGATGCGCACGAGGAAGATCTGGGCCTCGCCCTCCCGGGCCTCGGCGGCCTTGGCGTGGCGGCGCTCCACCACGCCGGTCGGCGCCAGCAGCAGCAGATCGCGGGTCAGCGGCCCCGCCAGGCGCTCGACCAGCGGGGCGATCTTCGGCCCGACGCCCTTCAGCGATGTGGAGGGCGCGAACAGAGGAAAGAGAATCTCCGGCCGCATGGCGCCAGCATAGACCAGGAGGCGGCGCGGACGGGTGAGGCTTCGCTGCGGCCGTGCTAAACCTGAGCCATGACGATTGGCCCGGACTTCGCGATCCACCTCGCCTGGGTGGCCTGGCTGTTCAGCTGGTGGTTCGCCGCCTGGTGGCGCAAGCGCGCGGCCAAGCGGCCGCCTGTCCTGCAGGAAATCACCCACCTGGCGCCCACGGTCCTGGGAGCGGGCCTGCTCTTCTCCACCCACGCTCCGCTCGCCGACCCGACCCGCCAGACTCTCAACAACGCCAGGGCCCTCTTCGAGCCGATCCGGCTCTGGGAGACGCCGCTGGAGGCCGCCTGGCTGTGCTTCGCCTTGGTCGTCGTGGGGTTCCTGTTCTGCTGGTGGGCGAGGCTGCACCTCGGGTCGCTGTGGTCGGGCAATATCACCATCAAGGAGGGGCACCGGGTGGTCGACACGGGACCGTACCGGCTGGTCCGCCATCCGATCTACACGGGCCTGATCCTGGCGACCTTCGCCACGGCCGCGGAAAAGGCGACGGTCCTCTCCTTCGCCGGGGCCGGGCTGATCTTCTTCGGCTTCTGGATAAAGGCCGGGTTCGAGGAGCGTTTCCTCAGGGCGGAGCTGGGCCGGGAAGCCTATGACGCCTACGCCAGGAGGACCCCTATGCTGATCCCGATCAGGCTCTGATCGGAATCCCCTCGGCAGCCCTTCGAACCGCTGGCGGCCCACCGCGTTGGCGCCTATATCGGCCCCTCCGCATCGGATCGATTGATGGACTCTCGTCGCAGCAAGCTGAAATACCGCGCCTGGCGCAGAGGCTTCGTCGAAGCCGATCTGGTCCTTGGTCCCTTCGCCGACGCACATCTGGAGGCGCTGGGCGAGGCCGAGCTCGACCAGCTCGAGTTGCTGCTCGAACAGCCTGACCACGACCTCTACGCCTGGATTATCGGCCAGGCCGAGCCGCCCCAGGCGTTCGACCTGCCGGTGCTGGCGAGGATCCGGCAGTTCCGTTTCGACGCGCGGCTCGCCCGCGCCGACCTTGGCGCATAGGAGCCGAGGCCCTGTCCAACCCCCAAGACCTGAAGCGCATCGCCGCCGCGCCCGGCCGGCTCGATCTCGTGGGCGCGCCGGAGGGCTTCGACGCCCTGGTCGTCGCAGACGTCCTGAAGGCCCGCGCCAAGGAAAAGGCCGAGGCGCCGGTCGTCTTCGTGGCGCGCGACACCCAAAGGGCCCAGGCCTTCGCCGAGGCCCTGGCCTTCTTCGCCCGCGACGTCGAGCCCCTGCGCCTGCCCAACTGGGACTGCCTGCCCTACGACCGGATCGGCCCGTCCGCGGGCATGGCGGCCGAGCGGATGGCGGCCCTCAGCCGGCTGGCGCACCACGGCGACGGCAAGCCCCCGCAGGTCCTGGTGACGACCGCGCCGGCGCTGCTGCAGCGCTCGCCGCCGCGCAGCACCCTGAAGTCGGCCAGCTACCTGACCCGCGTCGGCCATGACGTGAAGGTCCCTGACCTCGAGCGCTATTTCGCGGTCAACGGCTATGTCCGCGCCTCCACCGTCTCCGAGCACGGCGAGTTCGCCATCCGCGGCGGGGTGATCGACGTCTTCGCCCCGGGCGCCGATGAGCCTGTGCGGCTCGACCTGTTCGGGGATTCGCTGGAGTCCATCCGCGCCTTCGATCCCGAGACCCAGCGCTCGACCCGCCAGCTGCAGTCGGTCGATCTGCTCCCGGTGTCGGAAGTGCTGCTGGACGAGGTGGCGATCTCGCGCTTCCGCAAGGGCTATGTCGCCGAGTTCGGCGCGCCGGGCGACGACGCCCTCTACGCCTCGGTCAGCGAGGGCCAGCGCCGCGCCGGGGTCGAGCACTGGCTGCCGCTGTTCTACGAGACGCTCGAGACCTTGTTCGACTATGTGGGCCCGGACGCCCTCTTCGTCTTCGACCATCTGGCCGCCGAGTCCGCCCACGAACGCCTGGCCTTGATCAAGGACGCCTACGACGCGCGGGTCGAGCACTCCAAGGGCCGCGCCGGCTACAAGGCCCTGCCGCCCGAGGCCCTCTATCTCACCGCCGAGGAATGGGCCGAGCGCATCGGCGCTCATGCCAACCGCTGGCTGACGCCATTCCAGCGGGAAGGTGAGGGGACCGTCGACCTCGGCGCACGCATCGGCCGCAGCTTCACCCCTGAACGGGCGCAGGATTCCGCGCGGCTGTTCGAGGTGGTGGGCCAACATGCCAGCGAACTTTCCAGGGCGGGAAAGCGCGTCCTGTTCGCCGCCTGGTCGGAGGGCGCGTCCGAGCGCCTCGGCGCCATGCTGGCCGACCACGGCCTGACCAACATCAAGCTCGCGCCCTATTGGGACGCCGCCCGCGCGGC
>CAZTMF010000327.1:0-4274 GCA_964614675.1 uncultured Caulobacteraceae bacterium
CGGCCGCGTGATGGCGCTCGAGGGACGCAGGGGACTGGGGCGGGGCCTGTCGGCCCTGCTGGGCGAGGCGGAAGCCGCAGCCGCGGCGCCTGGAGGCGCACCCAACGTGCGCGAGATTCCGATCGAGCTGATCGGACGCAATCCGGACCAGCCACGGCTCCATTTCGCCGAGGCCGAGCTCGAGGAGCTGGCGACCTCGATCCGCGAGCGTGGGGTGCTGCAGCCGATCCTGGTCCGGCCCTACCCCGGCAAGACCGGGGAATACCAGATCGTCGCCGGGGAACGGCGCTGGCGGGCCGCGCAAAGGGCGGGGCTGGCCGTCATGCCGGCGCTGGTGCGCGAGCTGGGCGATCGGGAGACGCTGGAGCTCGCCCTGATCGAGAACCTCCAGCGCGCCGACCTGAACGCCCTGGAAGAGGCCGTGGCCTTCGCCGGCCTCATGAGCCTGTCGGGCGGGATCCAGGACGAAGTGGCCCAGGCGGTCGGCAAGAGCCGCAGCCACGTGGCCAACACCCTGCGCCTGCTGCAGCTGCCGGAAGAGGTCCAGGCCCTGGTCCGCGCCGGCCGACTGTCGGCGGGCCACGCCAGGACCCTGATCGGGGCTGAAGAGCCCAAGGTCCTCGCCGACCAGATCATCGAACGGGGCCTCAGCGTCCGAGACGCCGAGGCGCTGGCTCGCAAGACTCCCGACACCGGCGCGTCCGCCCCCAAAACCGGGCCGCGCAAGAGCGCCGACACCCTGGCCCTGGAGCGGGACCTCTCCGAAAGGCTCGGGCTGCAGGTCCAGATCCTCGACAAGGACGGCAAGGGCGAGCTGCGTGTCCGCTACGCCGACCTCGAGCAGCTCGACGAGATCTGCCGCAGGCTGACCCGGTAGCTCCGCCGGTGGTGGAAAAAAGCGGCGCTTGACCCTTACCCGACGTCAGGGCGCAGTCAGCTCGTCGTTGGACGAGGTTCTCCACGATGAGCGCTTACACGGTGAAACAGCTGGCGGTCCTCTCGGGCGTTTCGGTGCGCACGCTGCACCACTACGACCAGATCGGCCTGCTCAAGCCCGCGCGCCTGGGGGCGAACGGCTATCGCTACTATGGCCGCGACGAGCTGCTGCGCCTGCAGCAGGTGCTGTTCCACCGTGAACTCGGCTTTCCGCTGAACGAGATCTCCAGGCTCCTCGACGCCCCCGATTTCGACCGGGTCGAGGCCCTGAAGACCCAGAAACGGAAGCTGCTTGCCGACGCCAGACGGCGTCGGCGGCTGGTGCGCACCATCGATGAGACCCTGGCCGCCCTCAATGGAGAGACGGAGATGAACGACAAGGCGCTCTATCAAGGCTTCGAGCCCGAGAAGCAGGCGGAATACGAGGAATGGCTGGCCGCCCGGCATGGAGAGGGGTTCCGCAAGTCGCTGGACGCCTCGAAGCGCGCCATGGCCGCCCGCTCACGCCCTGAGATCGAGCTGTTGCAGGTCGAGTACCAGGCGGTCGAGGATGGCCTCGCCGACGCGCTCAGGCAGGGCTTGCCCGCCGAGTCCGCTGAGGTCCAGGCCCTGGTCCGGCGCCATCACGCGTGGGTGGGTCAGATGTGGGCCAAGACGCCGAGCCGTCAGGGCTACGTCGGCCTCAGCCAGACCTACGCGGGCCATCCCGATTTCGTCGCCCGCTTCGAGGCCAAGGCGCCCGGTCTGACGGCGTACATCGGCCAGGCCATCCAGGTCTTCGCCGAGCGGGAGTTGGCCTGACGGGCGGCGGCTACAGTCCCAGGCGCCTGGCCCGGGCGGCGACCCTCATGGCCAGGCGCTCGGAGATCAGTCCGTCCGGCGAGCCGGCGCGTTTGCAGGCGCGGTCGGCGTCCAGCACCGCCGGCTGCAGCGTCTCCAGGGCGTCCAGCGACCAGGCGCGGGCCTGGCGCAGGAACTCCCGCTCGTTCTTCCAGAAGATCCCGGCCGACTTGGCGGCCTCCTGCAGGCCGGCGCCGGCCTTGTGCAGGATCAGGACCTGGCGGAGACGGCCAAGGTGCATGCCGAGCGCCCGAACGGCGGCGGGACCGCTCTCGCCCTCGGCCCGGGCGCGCCGCAGCGCCGACTGTGCGGGGCCGATGCGTCCTCCAAAAGCATGGGCTGCGGCGTCGGCCAGGGAGGCCTCAGGCTCGACACCCAGGAATGCCTCCAGGTCCTCCGGGCCGGCGCTCTTGCCGCCGCCCGGGCCGATATAGAGCGCCAGCCGCTCGATCTCCTGGCGCGCCACGCCCCGTTCCCGGGGGAGCCGGTCGACGAACAGCTGCAGAGCGTCCGCGGTCAGGCCGACCTGGTCCTTGGCGAGGCTCTCACGCACCAGCCGGGCCACGTCGCCGGCCTCGTCCTCGTAACAGGGTATGGCCGCGGAGGACTTGCCCTGTTCGGCCGCCTTGCGCAGGACGGAATCCCGCCCGAGCGCGCCGGCCTCCACCAGGAAGAAGGCCTCCGGATTGAATTCGCCCTCGAGATGACGCTTCAGGGCGTCGGCGGCGGCGCGGTCCGGACCGCCCTTCTCGCTGTCCAGCCTCAGGCGCACCAGCCGGCGACCGCCCATCATCGAGATCGCCGAGAGCTCGCCCTCCAGCCGCCCACCTTCGAGCTCGGCCTCGTTCAGCACGGCGACGTCGAAGGGGTCGTCGGGGCGGGCGGCGACCTTGGCCGCCAGGGCGTCGGCGCGCTCGCGCACCTGGCCGCGGTCACGGCCATAGATCACCGTGGCGCGGACCTCGGTCGGCGGGGCCGACAGGAAGCGCTCGATATCGGGCCGCTTGGAGAGGATCACGAGCCGGCGGATGTCCCCGGTGTCTTGACCGGCGCGCCGGCGAAATAGGACGCCAGCTCGATGCGGAGGCGCTGGGCGGCGTCGGAGGCCGCGCGCTGCTGGCCGTTCTGCTGGGCGACGATCCCGGCATAGGGGTCGCCGGCGGCGTTGTAGCTGACGCTCACGGGCAGGACGCCCGAGGTCAGGGTGCGGCCGGTGGAGATTTCGATCAGGCTGTAGCTGATCCGCAGCGACAGCTCGTACCAGGTCGCGACCTGCTCGAAGGTGAGACCCCGCGCATAGCGTTTCTCGTCGACCGCCAGGGCCAGGCGATAGAGTGGCGGCTTGCCGCGAGCCGTGGCAAGACCGTCCTGCAGATCCTCGCTCAGAAGATGGCCGGTCCGGCCCTCCGGCGTGATCACCTCGATGGCCGACATCGCCGGCGAGACGCCGGGGGTGGCGTAGAGGGGCGTGAAGCCGCACGCGCCGAGCGAGGGCGCCAGCAGCCCGAGACACGCCGCGAGCGCCGCCGCCCGCCGCATCAGCCGACCACGATGTTGACGATGCGGTCCTTGACCACGATCACCTTGCGCACAGACAGCCCCTCCAGACGTCGGGTCACCTCGGGGTCCGCCAGGACGATCCTCTCGACCTCGGCCGGCAGGGTCCCGGGCGGCACGCGAATCTCGGCGCGGCGCTTGCCGTTGACCTGGACCGGCAGCACGACGACGTCCTCGGCCGCTTGAGCGGGATCGTACTCCGGCCAGGGCGCCTCCGCCACCAGGCCTTCGCCCCCGACGCGCTCCCAGCACTCCTCGGCCAGGTGCGGGGTCACCGGCGCGATCAGCCGCGCCAGCACCGACAGGGCCTCGGCGCGGGCGCTCAGGACCGCGGGCGTCGCCTTGTCGGCTGGCAAGCCCTTGAGAATATTCAGGAACTCGTACAGGCGGGCGATGCCGCTGTTGAAGCGGAAGCCTTCCAGGGCCTCGGTGAAGTTCTTGATCAGACGGTGGGTCGCCCGGCGGAGCTCATCGGCCTCGGAGTCCGCCGCATCACCGGCGGAGGGCGCAGGCGCGGGCTGGCCGTCGAACTCGCTCCAGACCCGGTGCACAAAGCGCCAGGCGCCCTCGATGCCGCCCGTGGTCCACTGCACGTCCCGCTCGGGCGGGGAATCCGACATGACGAACAGGCGCGCGGCGTCGACGCCGAAGGTCTCGGCGATCACTTCCGGCGAATAGGTGTTCTTCTTGGACTTCGACATCTTCTCGATGTCGCCGATGGTCAGGGGCTCGCCCGTCTCGGTCATCCTGGCGCGGCGCGTGGAGCCTTCGGTCTCGAATTCCACCTGGTCGGGTTCGACCCACTCGCCGTTTTGCCGCTGATAGGTTTCGTGGGTCACCATGCCCTGGGTGAACAGGCCCGCGAACGGCTCCTCCACGCCCAGCATGCCCTCGTCCTTCAGCGCCCGGGTGACGAAGCGCGAATAGAGCAGGTGCAGCAC
>CAZTMF010000328.1:0-4270 GCA_964614675.1 uncultured Caulobacteraceae bacterium
GCTGCTACATCGCCCGCATCTCGGGCGTGCGCTCGGCCATGCCGATGTTCCAGGCCCGGCGGCTCTGCCCCCAGGCCGTGATCATCAAGCCGGACTTCACCAAGTACCGCACCGAGAGCCGGCGGATCATGGCCAAGCTGGGCGCCCTGACGCCCCTGGTCCAACCCCTGTCGCTGGACGAGGCGTGGCTCGATCTTTCGGGGACCGAACGGCTGAACGGCGGCCCGGCGGCCCTGACCCTGGCCAGGGTCCAGGCCGAGATCGAGCGAGAGATCGGCATCACCATCTCGATCGGGCTGGCGGCCAACAAGTTCCTGGCCAAGATCGCCTCCGACCTCGACAAGCCGCGCGGCTTCTCGGTGATCGGCGCGGCCGAAGCCCAGGCTTTCCTGGCGCCCCGGCCGGTCGGCGTCCTGCCGGGCGTCGGGCCCGCCTTCGTCAAAGCGCTGGAGCGCGCAGGCCTCAGGACCGTCGGGGACCTGGCCGCCGCCTCCCCGCGCGACCTCGCCGATCGCTATGGCGTGCATGGCCTCAGGCTGCACGAGCTGGCGCATGGCCGCGACAACCGCGCGGTCGATCCCGACCAGGAGCGCAAGGGCATCAGCGCCGAGACCACCTTCAACGAGGACCTCGCCGTGCGATCCGACCTCGAAGACCAGCTCTGGCCGCTCTGCGAGAAGGTGGCCCGACACGCCCGCGCGTCCAACATCGAGGGCCGCGTCGTCACCCTGAAGCTGAAGACCGCGGCCTTCCGCATCCTGACCCGTCGGCGGACCCTGGCCGGCCCGACCCAGACGGCCAGGACCCTGTTCGCGGTCGGCCGCGAGCTTCTGCGCTCTGAAGCCTCCGGCGAGTCCTATCGCCTGATCGGCATCGGCATCTCCGACCTCTCCGAGGCGGCCGATGCGCCCGAGGACCTGTTCGCCGAGGACGAGACCCGCGCCCGCAAGGGCGAGCGCGCCGTCGACGCCCTCAGGGCCCGCTTCGGCAAGGACGCCGTGGTCAGCGCCCGGACGTTGAGGTCCGGGGAGGGCTGAAACTCAGCTGATCAGGAGCAGGCCGGCGATGATGAAGACCGCCGCCAGGATAGGGCCGATGACCAGCCAATGATCGACCGTGAGGGTGAAAGGCGGCCGGGGTTCGTCGGGGGCAAGGCCCGAGTCCGGTTCACGCGACATCGACATTGGCGCCCGCTCCACGAAGCGACGACGCCCCCCACGGGCGCGAACTTGGCCTAAACCAGTGATTAATGCACTAATTTTTGACCCGCCCGCCCAGCTTCCCGCCGTCCCTGTGCAAGGCTAAGACCTTGGGGGAAGAGGAGCCCGGATGTCTGAAGTCGAAGAGCGCCTGAAGAGCCTTGGCGTGACCCTGCCCCAGCCGGTGGCGCCGGTCGCCAACTACGTCCCGTTCGTCCCGTCGGGCGGCATGGTCCACATCTCCGGGCAGGTCTCGACCGACGCCTCCGGCGGGATCAAGGGGATCGTGGGCGACGAGATCGACCTCGAGACCGCCCAGCGCGCCGCCCGTCTCTGCGGGATCAACCTGATCGCCCAGATGAAGGCGGCGGCCGACGGCGACCTCGGCCGCGTGCGCCGCGTGGTCAAGCTCGGCGGCTTCGTCCAGGTGGCGCCGGACTTCTTCGACATCCCCAAGGTGGTCAACGGCTGCTCGGACCTGATGGTCGAAGCTTTCGGCGACCTCGGCCGCCATGCCCGCTCGGCGGTTGGGGTCTATCGCCTGCCGCTGAACTTCTCCGTCGAGGTCGACGCCGTGGTGGAGCTGTCGTGAGCCCGTCGGGCGGCCTGCTGCAGCCGCCGTTCGCCCATCGCGGCCTGTGGACCCCAGGTCAGGCCGCCGAGAACTCCCTCACCGCCATCGAGCTGGCCTGCCAGATGGGCTACGGGGCCGAGTTCGACGTGCGGCTCACCGCCGACGGCGAGGCGGTGGTCTTCCACGACGAGACGCTCGCTCGCATGGCCGGGATCGACGTGGCGGTCGCCGACCTCACCGCCGCCGATCTCGCCCAGGCCCTGCTGCAGGGCGGCCCGGACCGCATCCCGACCCTCGGCGAGGTGCTGGACCTGGTCCACGGACGCTCGATGCTGCTGGTCGAGCTCAAGGCAGGCCCCGATCCCATCGCCCTCGCCCGCCGGGTGGCCGCCTTGCTGGACCGCTACGCCGGCCCTGTCGCGGTGATCAGCTTCGATGCCGAATCCCTGGACTGGTTCGCGGCCGAGCGCCCAGACACGCTCAGGGGCCTCGACGCCATGTGGCAGCCGGAGGACGAGGCCGAGGCCCGGGAAGAACTCGACCGGCAACGCGAGATCGCCCAGCCGCACTTCCTGCTCTTGGAAAAACTGGCCGCGATGAGTCAGGTCGCCGACTCCCACCGCCGCGAGGGACGGCCGGTGATCGCCTGGACCATGCGCTCCACCGGCGAGGTGGAGCTGGTCGCCGACCACTGCGACAACTTCATCTTCGAGGGCTTCACCGCCTGATGGCCCGGGACATCCTCGTCGAGGCCCATGAGCGCATCGCCGAGATCGGGCGCGAGGCCTGGGACGCCTGCGCCGGCAACCCCGCATACCACCGGCATCCCTTCGTCCAGTTCGACTTCCTCGACGCCGCCGAGGAGAGCGGCTGCGCCTCGCCCCGAACCGGGTGGGCGCCGCGGCATCTGGCGGTCCGCGACGAGGCGGGCGCCGTCGCGGGGGTCATGCCGCTCTATCTGAAATCCCATTCGCGCGGGGAATACGTCTTCGACTGGGCCTGGGCCGACGCCTACGAGCGCGCTGGCGGCCGCTATTACCCCAAGCTCCTGTCCGCGGCGCCCTTCACCCCGGCCACGGGACCGCGGCTGATCCTGCGGCCCGGCGAGGGGGACCAGACCCGCAAGGCGCTGCTAGGCGGGGCGCTCCAGCTCTGCGACCGCTTCGGCGCCTCGGGACTGCATGTCAACTTCCCCACCGAGGAGGAGTGGCGGTTCCTGGGACAGCAGGGCCTCCTGCTCCGCCAGGACCAGCAGTACCACTGGCTGAACCCCGGCTATCGCGACTTCGACGACTATCTCGCGGCCTTGAGCTCGGGCCGGCGCAAGACCATCCGGCGCGAACGCCGCGACGCCCAGGCCGCCGTCGAGATCCATGCCCTGACCGGCAAGGACATCACCGAGGAGCACTGGGACGCCTTCTTCCACTTCTACATGGACACCGGGTCCAGGAAGTGGGGCACGCCCTATCTGAACCGGCTGTTCTATTCGATCCTGGGCGAGCGGATGGCGGACAGGATCCTGCTGGTCCTCGCCCGCCGCCACGGCAAATGGGTCGCCGGCGCCCTGAATCTGATCGGCGGCGACTGCCTCTACGGCCGCTACTGGGGCTGCACCGAGGACGTGCCGTTCCTGCACTTCGAGCTCTGCTACTACCAGGCCATCGAGCACGCGATCCGGCTGGGCCTGCCCAGGGTGGAAGCCGGCGCCCAGGGCCAGCACAAGATCGCCAGGGGCTATCTGCCGACCGCGGTCTATTCGGCCCACTTCATCGCCGATCCGGCGTTGCGGGAGCCCGTCGCCCGTTACCTCGACCAGGAACGCGCCGCCGTGCGCCAGGAGATGGACTGGCTGACCGAGGAGTATTCGCCCTACCGCGAGGGCGGCTGAAGCCTGCCGCACGGGCGATCGCCCCATATCCCGCCCACGCCGAGGGCGCCGGGCGCTTCCGGCGCTGTCCGTGCGGCCTTTCCTGAAGCCCCTGCGGAGCGGCGGCGTTAAGCCTTCTCCTCAAGCCGCCCGGGCGAAGCCATGTCCGCCCTTCCAAGGATCGAGACCCCAAGCGTGGTCGTCCGCGCCCCCGCCAGCGCCAGCCGCGCCGGGATTCGCCTGCTTGGCCGCCTGCTCGGCGAGGTGATCCGCGAGCAGCACGGCGCGCGCTGCTTCGAGCGGGTAGAGGACGTGCGCCGCCACTCGGTCAGCGAGCATCGCGACGGCGAGGCTGACATGGCGCTCTCCGAGCGGCTCGGGCGGCTGGCCCTGGCGGACATGATCACCCTGATCCGGGCCTTCTCGATCTTCGCCCAGCTGGCCAACATCGCCGACGACCATCTGGCCCTGCGCGAGGCCCACGCCGGGGACGGTCCGCTGCAGCGGCTGGAGGACAGCCCCGGGGTCGACGCCCGGGCGACCGCCGCCTACGCCGTCTCGGCCCTGCTCGCGCCGGTGATCACCGCCCACCCGACCGAGGTGCGGCGCAAGAGCATCCAGGACCGCGAG
>CAZTMF010000329.1:0-4253 GCA_964614675.1 uncultured Caulobacteraceae bacterium
GCCTATGACCACGGGCGCTCCTTCCGGCTTGGACGCGCGGGGCCAGGGCCGTCCCCCGGTCCCGTTCTACATCAAGCCGATCCGGCTGTGGCCGGCCATGGGGGCCAGGCGCTCGGCCAGGGCCGGGGTGGCCGCGATCACCATGTCGGCGTTGCGCAGGGCCGCCCGCAGCGCCTGGATCCGGCGCGGATGGCGCCCGCCCCGATAGCGCTCGATGCCGACGGTCACCGGCAGGTCGAACAGGTCGTCGTCGATGTGCAGGACGATCGGCACGCCACGGGCCCGGGCTGCGGCCCAGACGCCTTCGAGGCCGGCGACATGGCCGAAGCGCGACAGCACCACGGCCGTCGGGCCCACTTCCGCGATCTCGGCCTCGACCAGAACGTGCGCGGCGGCTGCTCCGGGCAGGCCTTCGTCAGGTCCGAAAGCGGCCTCTTCCAGGATCCGTACGGCCGCCTGTCCGGCGGCGCGGGCGCCGGCCAGGCCCTCGATGAAGGCGATGGACTGGGAGGAGCCGAGCTGATCGGCGAGCACCAGGAGACGCACGGGGGCGCCGGAGGGGAACTCGTCGGTGTAGGCCGCGGACTGGCCCGCGAAATCCGATGCCGGCATGGAAAGTGGACGCCCTGTGCGCGGGGGGTCTTAACACAGAGTCGCGCGAGCGCGACGGTGCGGGGCAGCGTTGCTGCATTGCGGCGCACGGCGCCCCCCTGTAGGTTGCGCGCCTTCATCGCCCGCCCATGACCCTCACCATCGATCATATCCAGGCGGCCGCCGATCGGCTGAAAGGCCACATCGAGCGGACCCCGCAGCGCCATTCCCGGACCCTGTCCGAGATCGCCGGCTGCCAGGTGTTCGTGAAGTTCGAGAACCTGCAGTTCACCGCCTCCTTCAAGGAGCGGGGCGCCCTGAACAAGCTGCTCACCCTCGGCGAGGACGAGCGCAAGCGCGGCGTCATCGCCGCCTCGGCCGGCAATCACGCCCAGGCGCTCGCCTACCATGGCCAGAGGCTGGGCGTGCCGGTCACCATCGTCATGCCCAAGGCCACCCCGACCGTGAAGGTCGAGCACACCCGCCGGTTCGGCGCCGAGGTGGTGCTGCATGGCGAAAGCTACGACGAGGCCGGCGAGCACGCCGCGGCCATCCGACGGCAATTCGACCTCGTGCTGGTGCACCCCTTCGACGATCTCGAGGTCATGGCCGGCCAGGGCACCCTGGCGGCGGAAATGCTGGAGGACTGTCCCGACCTCGACGTGCTGATCATGCCGGTGGGCGGCGGCGGCCTGATCGCGGGCTGCGCCACCGCGGCAAAGGCGATCAAGCCTGACGTGCGGGTGTTCGGCGTCGAGGCGGCCATGTACCCGTCATTCACCTCGCGCATGCGCGGCCTCCGGGCCGCGGTCGGCGGTCAGACCATCGCGGAGGGCATCGCGGTCAAGGAGGTGGGCGACCTGACCTACGCCATCGCCCGACCGCTGGTCGAGGATGTGGTGCTGGTCGAGGAGGCCTCCCTCGAGCGGGCCGTCGCCCTCTACGCCAATATCGAGAAGACCATCGCGGAGGGCGCCGGCGCGGCCGGCCTGGCGGCGCTGCTGGCGCATCCCAACCGCTTCCGCGGCAAGAAGGTCGGGGTGGTCCTGACCGGCGGCAATATCGACTCCCGTCTCCTGGCCTCGGTTCTGACCCGCGAACTGGTGCGCGAACAACGCCTGGTCTCGCTCAGGATCATCGGCGACGACCGTCCGGGGCTGCTGGCCACCGTCTCCGCGGTGATCGGCGCCGCCGGCGGCAACATCATCGAGGTGGCCCACAATCGCCTGGCCCTGGACGTGCCCGCCAAGGGCGCCGAGTTCGACATCATGATCGAGACCCGTGACGCCCAGCACACCCAGGAAATCATGGACGCCCTGCGCGACCGCGGCTATCCGCCGAGGGCCGTCTGAGGCCCTGGCCGCGTGTCTCGCGCCTTGATCCTGTCCGTGGCCTCGGCGATCGCGGCGGCCGCGCCGTCCGCCGAAACCCCCTCAGAGAACATCGAACACGGCTTGATCGCAGCGGCGAACGACTTCAGGGCCGGGTCCGGGTTGGGCCGCCTGAGCGAAAATCCGGCTCTGACGTCTGAAGCCAACGCCTTCGCCGCCTACATGGCGCGCACGGACCGCTTCTCGCACACGGCCGACGGGCGGGACTCCGGCGAGCGGGCGCGAGCGGCGGGCTACGACTACTGCGACCTCGCCGAAAACATCGCCGTCGAGGAGGGCTATTCGCCCGAGCGCCTCGCGGAACAGTTCATGGCCGGTTGGGAGGCCTCGCCGGGACACCGGCGGAACCTGCTCAATCCCCGGGTCACCGAGACAGGCGTGGGGGTGGCCCGCGCGCCGGGGGCCAACAGCAGGTACTTCGCCGTGCAGGTCTTCGGCCGGCCCTGGACGGCGCGCTTCAGCTTTCGCATCGAGAACCAATCCGATGCGGTCGTCCGCTATCTCTTCGAAGGTGAGAGCCGACAGCTGCCGGCCCACTCCATCATGGTCCACACCACCTGTCAGGCTGGCGATCTGACCTTTGACAACGCCTTCGGGCGCGGCGGGCGTCGCTTTGCCGAGGAGCCAGGAGCGACCTATCTGCTTTCGCAGACGACCAACGGCGTGCAGATAGAGATCCAGCGACCGGCCCGGCCCAGAGGCCGGATGAATCACGATTGAGGAGAGCATCCATGCGATTTGCGGCGACCGCCTTGGCCGTCCTTCTGTTGTCGGCGTCCGGCGCCTGCGCCCAGCCCGCGACGCCGAACCCCACCGCGTTCATGGCCCAGAACGCCCTGACCGAAGGCGTGCAGACCCTGCCCTCCGGCGTCCAGTACAAGGTCCTCCACGCCGGCCCGGGGACGAGCCGGCATCCGACACCCAAGGACTACGTCACGGTCGAGTACGAGGGTTCGCTGCTCAACGGCCAGATCTTCGACAGCACGGCCAAGGCCGGCGGCAAGCCGGCGACGTTCCAGCTGGACGGCCTGATCCAGGGCTGGATCGACGTCATGCAGCAGATGAAGGAAGGCGACGAGTGGATCGTGTGGGTGCCGCCCAGCCTCGGTTACGGTTCCCAACAGAAGGGGCCGATTCCCGGGAACAGCGTGCTGGTGTTCCGGCTGAAGCTGATCTCGATTCTCGGCGGCTGAGCCGGGCTCAGGCGGCAGCCGCCGCTGGCCCGCGCCCACGCCCCTGGCTTCAGATGTAGCGACGGAGCGAGCGGGCCAGCTCGGCGGCGGTCGAGCGCTTGCCCTTCTGCTGCGGCTGATAGGCCAGCCGGGCGTGCTCGTTGCAGTAGGAGCCCTCGCCGATGCGGCGGCCGCAGAAGGTGAAGCCGTCCGAAGCGGGATCGCCGATGGGCCACTTGCACATGTGAGCGCCCAGGGTCAGCACCGTCGCGGAGCCCGGCTCCTCCACATAGTAGGCCGTCTGCGGTTGCGGCGCGGGCGGATGCGCCAGGGCGCGGCGCGGAGCGAGCGAGGCGTTGGACACGGGACGCGGCGGCCGCGGCGCCTTGAAGGCGGGTCTGGGCGGACTGGACGGCGTCGCCCGGCCCGAAAGACCCAGACGGTGCACCTTGCCGATGACGGCGTTTCGGGTGACACCCCCGAGCTGCTTGGCGATCTGACTGGCCGACAGGCCTTCCAGCCAGAGCTTCTTCAAGAGAGCGACGCGTTCCTCGGTCCAGCCCATGACCATTTCTCCACCCGCTGACGCCCTGCGAGGCGCCATATCTTGTGTCCGACCGCGGGTTTGCGGTTAACGAACTACTAGATATCGTAAACAAACAGTTAACGCCTACAATCCCTGGATGGGCGTCTATCCACAGGAACTAGATGTTGATCCCACTTGTCGCAGGGGGCGTTACGCCTTGCGCCTGGGCCGGGCGGGGGGCACATCAGAGCCCATGAGAGATATGGCCGCACCGGGTGTGACGCCGCCCCTTCCCCGCGAATACGCCGGGGTGAACTGGCTGGGTTTCTGGACCCTCTACATGAAGGAGGTCCGGCGCTTAACGAAGATCCCGATGCAGACGGTGCTGGCGCCTCTGATGATGAGCCTGCTCTACATGCTCGTCTTCGGGGTGGCGACCAAGGGGGCCCGGCCGCCGGTCCACGGCATCCAGTACACCGAGTTCGTGGCGCCGGGCCTGGTGATGATGAACATCCTCAACAACGCCTTCGCCAACTCGTCCTCGTCGATCCTGCAGGCCAAGATGATGGGCCT
>CAZTMF010000330.1:0-4252 GCA_964614675.1 uncultured Caulobacteraceae bacterium
TCGCCCACAAGGACAAGAGCTTCGCCGACAGGGTGATGTTCTGGCGCAAGGACAACACCTCCGGCGCCGCGCCGAACCCGAAGCTGGCCGAGGCGGAGAACACCTCGGCTCCGATCGACCCCGCCGCGGAGGCCAAGCAGGTCAAGCAGCTGACCGGCGAACAGGCAGTGGTCATCCAGCGCGACAAGCGCTCGACGTCCTTCATCAAGCTGCCGGGGCTCTAGGCCTCCCAAGGGGTGAGGCGCGCCCCGACTCGGGAGCTATCCTCCACCCATGCCGATCCGCCGCCTGCCGCAGGAGACCGTCAACCGCATCGCGGCGGGCGAGGTGGTCGAGCGGCCGGCGAGCGCGGTCAAGGAACTGGTCGAGAACGCCATCGACGCTGGCGCCGCCCGCATCGAGATCCAGATCGAGCAGGGCGGTCTCGCGCGCATCCTGGTCACCGACGACGGCTCGGGCCTGGCCCCTGACGAGCTGACGCTGGCGGTCGAACGGCACGCCACGTCCAAGCTCCAGCCGGACGACGCGGGCGACTGGGACCTCCTGCACATTTCCACCCTCGGCTTCCGCGGCGAGGCCCTGCCATCCATCGGCTCTGTGGCGCGCCTGATCCTGTCGGCCAGGGCCAAGGGGGCGGGGGAGGCCTGGGCGATCGCGGTGGACGGCGGCCTGGTCGGCGCGCCTCAGCCCGCGGCCTTCGCCGGCGACCATGGCCTGAGGGCCGAGGTCCGCGACCTGTTCTACGCCACGCCCGCCCGGCTCAAGTTCATGAAGTCCGAGCGGAGCGAATCCCTGGCCATCGCCGAGGAGGTCCGCCGCCAGGCCATGGCCCATGAGGCGGTCGGCTTCTCGCTGGAGATCGACGGGCGGCGCGTGCTGCGTCTGCCGCCCGAGCATCCGGGACCCGAGGGACGGTTGAAGCGTCTTTCGGCGGTGCTGGGGCGCGAGTTCGAGGAGAACGCCCTGCTGCTCGACCACGAGCGCGAGGGCGTCAGGCTGTCCGGCTATGCGGGCCTGCCCACCTATTCGCGCGGGAACGCGGCCCACCAGTACCTGTTCGTCAACGGCCGGCCGGTGCGCGACCGGCTGCTGCAGGGCGCGCTCCGCGCCGCCTACGCCGACTTCCTGGCCAGGGACCGGCACCCGACCGCGGCCCTGTTCGTCGAGCTGGATCCGCGCGAGCTCGACGTGAACGTCCATCCGGCCAAGGCCGAAGTGCGCTTCCGCGATCCCGGCCTGGTCCGCGGCCTGATCATCGGCGGCCTGCGCCACGCCCTGGCGGGGGCGGGACACCGGGCCTCGACCACCGTCTCCGCCGTCGCGCTCGGCGGCTTCCGGCCCGAGGCGGCGGGCGCCGCGTCATTGTGGAGATCGCCGGGCCCGGCCTGGCGCCCCGGCATGGCCAACCCGGCCTGGGCGGGCGAGACGCGCACGGCCGAGCTGCCGGGCGTGGCCGAACCGGCCGCCCGCTTCGAGCCGATCCCTCAGGACGGCGGCCAGGCCGGCGATCCCGTCGACCAGCCGCTGGGGGCCGCCCGCGCCCAGCTGCACGAGACCTATGTCATCGCCCAGACCCGTGACGGCATTGTCATCGTCGACCAGCACGCCGCCCACGAGCGGCTGGTCTATGAGCGGATGAAGGACGAGATGGCGGTCGGCCAGGTGGCGCGCCAGGCGCTGCTGCTGCCCGAGGTGGTGAATCTGGATCCCGCCGAGGCGGAGCGAGTGGTGGCGCGGGCGGGCGAACTGGCCGAGCTCGGCCTGATCCTCGAGGGTTTCGGGTCCGGGGCCGTGCTGGTCCGCGAGACCCCAGCCCTGCTCGGCGACTGCGACGTCCAGGGCCTGGTCCGCGACATCGCCGACGATCTCGCCGAGAACGACGCGCCACTGGCCCTGAAGGAGCGGATGGGGGAGATCTGCGGCACCATGGCCTGCCACGGTTCGGTCCGCGCCGGCCGGCGGCTCACGGCGGCCGAGATGAACGCACTGCTTCGCCAGATGGAAGAGACGCCCCATTCGGGCCAGTGCAACCACGGCCGCCCGACCTATGTGGAGCTGAAGCTCTCGGACATCGAGAAGCTGTTCGGGCGGCGCTAGCCGCACTATCCAGAAGAAAAGTCGGGGGACGTGATGCGCGTGTGGATAGGCTTGGCCGCTGGAGCCATGGGCGTAGCGCTGGCCGTCGCGGGCACGGGGCTGGCCCAGGCGCCGCCGGCGCCGGATGGCGCGGCGATCTTCGCCCAGCGGTGCGCCGGCTGCCACGAGCACGCGACCGGCCATACGCCCACCCATGAGGCGCTCACTCGGCGGGGGTCCACCAACGTCCTGATGGCCCTGACGGCCGGGGCGATGAAGCCTATGGCCGCGGGCATGTCCTCGGCCGACATGGCGGCCATCGCCGGATATCTCGCCGCCGAGGGGGCTGCCAAAACCGAGCCGGTGCGCCAGAATCCGTGCGCGGGCTCTGTCGCGCCGCTGCAGCTCTCCGGCCCTTCGTGGAACGGCTGGGGGCGCGACCACGCCAACACGCGCTTCCAGCCCGTTCCAGGCCTGGCGACGGCCGACGTCCCTCGGCTGAAGCTGAAGTGGGCGTTCGCCTATCCGGGCCAGATGGCGTGGGGCCAGCCGACCGTGGTCGGCGGGCGGGTATTCGTCTCCTCGAGCGGTGGTGAGGTCTATGCCCTGGACGCCGCCTCGGGCTGCACGGTCTGGACCTTCCAGGCGGCTGCGCCGGTGCGCACCGCCCTGACCATCGGCAAGGGACCAGGTGGGTCCGTCGCATGGTTCGGCGACATGACCGGAAACGTCTATGCGGTGGATGCGGACACTGGGCGCCAACTCTGGCGGACCAAGGCGGACGATCATCCGATGACCCGGATCACCGGCTCGCCGGTGCTCGACGGCGAGCGGCTCTATGTGCCGGTATCATCGGGCGAAGAAGGGCCGGCCGCCTCGCCGGCCTATCCCTGCTGCACCTTCCGCGGCAGCGTCGAGGCGCTGAACGCCATGACCGGCAAAGTGATCTGGAAGACCTACACACTGCCCGAGCCCAAGCCCTACCGCCTGCCCGGCGACGCCCGGAACCTGTTCGGCCCGGCCGGCGGCTCGGTCTGGAACGCTCCGACCATCGATCACAAACGTGGCGTGCTCTACGTCGGCGACGGCAACGACTACACCGACATCGACGCCCCCCTGACGGATTCGGTGTTGGCCCTCGATCTTGCGACCGGCAAGGTTCGCTGGTCGCGCCAGATGCTGAAGCAGGACCACTGGGCGGCCGGCTGCACCATGGGCGGGGCGTGTCCCAAGAACGCGGGCCCCGATTACGACCTCTCCGCCTCGGTCATCCTGGTCCGCGGCAAGGCCGGCAAGGACATGCTCGTCGCCTCCAGCAAGGGCGGTGATGTGTTCGGCCTCGATCCCGACGCCAGGGGCAAGCTGCTCTGGCGCACGAAGTTCGGGACCGGCGGCATCTTCGGCGGCGTGGAGTGGGGCATGGCGTCGGACGGCAAGGCCGTGTTCGTGCCGATCTCCGACTCCTTGCCCACCTCTGGAACGGGAAAGCCGGGCCTCGGAGCCGTCGATGTGGCCACGGGCCGGACGCTCTGGTGGGCGGCCTCGAAGCCCGACTGCAGCTGGGGCGAGACCGAATGCCGGGGCGCCCTGTCCCAGGCCGTGACCGCCGTCCCGGGGCTCGTCTTCGCCGGCTCCCACGACGGTCGGCTAAGGGCCTATCGGGCCCGGGACGGTAAGGTGATCTGGGAGACCGACACCGCGGCCCCGGTGAAGCCGGTCAATGCGCGCTCCGCCTCGGGCGGCTCCCTCGACGCCGGCGGACCCACGGTCGCGGGCGGAGTGGTCTATGTGAACTCAGGCTACGGCCAGTTCCTGGGCCGCGGCGGCAACGTACTCCTCGCGTACAGCGTGGACGGCCGCTAGCGGGTCGGGACCGGAACTTCGCCCGAGTAGTCGTAGAAGCCGCGGCCGCTCTTGCGGCCCAGCCAGCCGGCTTCGACGTATTTCACCAGCAGCGGGCAGGGGCGGTACTTGGAGTCCGCCAGGCCCTCGTGCAGCACGTTCATGATCGAGAGCACCGTGTCCAGGCCGATGAAGTCGCCGAGTTCGAGCGGCCCCATCGGATGGTTGGCGCCGAGCTTCATGGCGATGTCGATCGCGTCGACCGTGCCTACGCCCTCATAGAGGGTGTAGATCGCCTCGTTGATCATCGGGGCGAGGATGCGGTTGACGATGA
>CAZTMF010000331.1:0-4245 GCA_964614675.1 uncultured Caulobacteraceae bacterium
CCACCGGTTCGAGCCCCTGCATGGTGACCGGAATCTCGCCGAGCTGCAGGAGCTTGCAGGCCGCGGACGCGGATGCGGCCGGCGCCATGAGAGCGAGACAGGCAGACGCGACGCGGAAAAGATTTCTACCCATGATGGCAGACTAGACCTACGGCAAAGCTTGTGTGAAGCCCCCTCGCGCTGCCGGCGAGCTTCCGCCCGGCGCCGCGACAACAGCCCCTGTCAAGGCTTTGCGGCGGGCGCTTTCTCGACCTGCTCCAGCCGGAACACCGGCCCGCCGTTGTAGGTGAAGTAGAGTCGGTGGTGGCTGTGATCGACAAACAGCCGATGCGACAGGAAGAAGTCCGCGCCGACCAGCATGTCGGCGTCGTCCAGTTCGATCGCGCCAAACCGAAGCCGGGTGTTGCGGACCTCCTCGTCGCCGACCTGGAAGCTGCGGACCGGCGCGATCCAGGTCTGCACCTCCCGGCGTCCGATCCCGCCGGTGAGCCCCCCCGGCTGGACGTTAGGGTCGTCCCGCTTGATCCCGGCCTTGGCCGCGGCCCCGAGGGTGAGGATCGACCGCTCCGCTCCGGTGTCGAAGACCGCCCGCAGCGCCACGCCGTTGACCACCACCTCGCCCCGGATGTCCTCCCTCTCGTTTTGGACCTCGCCGATGGCGATCATCGAGAAGGGCTTGCCGGCGCTCCAATAGGCGAGCGCGGTGTCGTCGCAGCCGTGGACCAGGAAGAAACGGATGGCGCCGCCCCCGAGGTCGTACTCGACGCTGGTGGCGTTCAAGAAGTTCTGACCCACGAACCCCGAGGCGCGCCAGTCGAAGGTCTGGGGGACGGCCACGAAATTCACGTCCTTGAATCCGTGGCCAAGGATCGAGAAGTCGCGCGCGATCTTCAACTTGCCGCCGACGGAGCCGTTGATGCCCTGGATGATCATCTGGCCATTCACATCGAGGCTGGATCTCAGCTTCAATCTCGCCGCTTCTTCGGAATTGAGCGTGTTGAAGAAGGCGCCGGAGTCCACGATCAGCCGCACCGGCTGGCCGTTGATCTGGACGTCGATGACGGGGTTGAGTCCCTCCATGGTCACCGGCAGATCGGCGATCTTGCCAAGACTGCACGGGGCGGCGGCCGTCGCCGCTGGCGCCTGCGCCAGGACGCCGAGCATCGACAAGGCCACGAGGGGTCGTGTTCCACCCATTGTGGCAAGCCTAGCCCTACGGCAAAGCTTGTGTGAAGCCCCCTCGCGTCGCCCAGAGCGAGCCGCGGGCCAACCCGGCCCCTTCCGGACAGCCAGGTCCGGGGGCGGCGGCAGGGCAGTCTTGGGGGCGCGCTACGGCTGAATGAAGCCGCCCTTGTGCACCCCGCATTTGGTACAAACCCTCAGGCCGGGAAGGTGTCGGCTGTGGTGGAATGTGTGTCTGCAGAGCAGGCGACGAACGACCTTCCTGATCCATCCACTCACTGCAAAGGCCTCCTTGCAGTCGATCCTGACGACCGGACTTAACGCCATCCTGACAAGTGTCGACGAGGCCGCGCCCATAGCCTCCCAGGCTAAATGTGCGCCTACGCAGGCTTCAAGGCAAAGGCTGCGTGACGGCGCCGAGTTAGCCGCGCCCTAAGGCGGGCCGCCGCGCCGCTACCCTGCTCCTCGTCGCCCCGCCGAAGAGGAGCCCTCCGTTGGGCAAGTCCAGACCCACGCCGCCCCCGGCGCCCGATCCGACCCAGATCATCGACGCCTCCGCCCAGGCGGGCCAGCAGGCGGCGCTGTTCCAGTCGGGTCTCAACAACGTCAACTACTCGGGGCCGCAGGGCACGGTCGCGTACGACATGGAGTCGCCCGGCCGCTGGACCGAGAGAGTCCAGCTGAACCCGACCGAGCAGGCCACCTACGATTTGGCCGACAACGCCCAGTACCGGGCGGCCAAGGTGGCCGATCAGCAGATCCTCAATGTCGGCAACGCGCTGCAGAACTCCGATCTGCAGGTCCCGCAGCTGCAGACCAGCGCCCCGGTGGGCGCCCTGCAGACAAGCTACGCGTCCGGCGGTCCGGTGCGGTACGGTTTCGATCCGGGCGGCGGCATCCAGACCCAGGTGGCGCCCACCTATTCGCCGTTCGTGGGCGCAGGCGCCCAGGCCGCTCCGGCGCGGCAGGCGCCCCAGTCCGATCCCCACGCCGGCATGCATTACGACCAATCGTCCGGCTGGGTCCCGACCCAGGCGTTCGGCGTCGACACGAGCGGCGCCCATCCGGGGATGATGTACGATCCGTCGTCCGGCTGGACGCCCGCCGACAGCCGGGCCGCGGCGCCCGCGCAGGCCGCATCCTCCGCCCGGCAGAGCCCCTACGCCGCCATGCTGGCCAATCCGGTCGCGGCGACCCAGCTGGCGACCTACGCCAACGCGCGCCAGATGCTGGACCCGCAGTGGAGCCAGGCGGCCGAGCAGCAGCAGGCGCAGCTGACGGCCCAGGGGCTGAACCCCAATTCGGCCGCCTACCAGAACGCCATGCAGATCTTCGGGGGCCAGCAGAACCAGGCCTACGACCAGGCGATGTTCAACGCGATCAATGCGGGGAACGCCGAGCAGAACACCTTGTTCGGCCAGAACCTGGCGGCCGGCCAGTTCGCCAACCAGGCCCAGGCCCAGCAGTACGGCGAGAACCAGGGCCTGGCCCAGTTCTACAATACCGCCCAGGGGCAGGCGAACGCCCAGAACGCCGCCTCGGCCGCCTTCAACAACCAGTCGCTCGGTCAGAACTGGCAGGAGCAGTACGCCAACGCCCAGCTGGCCAACCAGGCGGCCCAGCAGCGGTTCCAGGACCAGGCCTACGCCACCCAGTTGCCGATCAACGAGTTCACGGCGCTGATGGGGAATACGCAGGTCGGGATGCCGCCGTCGGCGCCGGCCCAGAACACCCAGGTCCAGCCGCCGAACGCCCTCGGCTCCTATGAGCTGCAGCAGAAGGCCCAGCAGGACGCCTACGACCAGCAGATGCAGGCCTACGACACGAGTCTGAGCGGCCTCTACGGTCTCGGGAATTCCGTCCTGAAGGGGCTCCACGTCGGGAACTTCTTCGGATGATCGCCTCCGCCATCGCCAACTGGCTGGCCTTCGGCGGCCTGGTCTTCCTGGTCTGCTCGGCGTCGGTGACCTTCGCCTTCGGTCTCGGCCGGGTGTTCCAGCGCGTGGGCGACCTGCGCGCCGACGTGGACGAGCTCAAGCAGGGCGAGGCCGAGGAGGGGCGGGCGCGCTCGTCCCTGCGCGAGGCCTTCGCCCGCTTCGAGGCGCGGATCGAGGTCAAGCTCGAGCATCTGGACGCCCGCGTCGCCGAGCTCACCCAGGCCCTGGCCGGTTCCCGCGTACGTTCGGAAGAAGGGGAGGGCAGATGACCAGGTCCGTTCCCGTCAGGGCGCCGAGATCGGAAGAGGGCCTGCGGCTCCCAGCCGACCCAAGCCCGCTGGCGCGGGCCGAGATGGTCCTGATCGCCGAACTCGCCCGCGCCTGCGCCTTGCTCGACGAGCGGCTGAGCGGCGCCTGGGCGGTTGAGGAGAACGCGGCATGATCCCGCAAGCCCAGACCGTGCTGACCCTGCTCGCCATGCTGATCATCGGCGCCCTCGCCGGCCTTCTCGTCTTCCACGCGGTGCCCGCCGAGAACAAGGAGCTGGTGACCTTCGCCCTCGGCGCCTTGTCCGGGGCCCTGACCGTGGGCGGCGGCCCGAAGCTGGCCGAGCGGATAGGCGCGGCCGTGAACCTGCAAGACCCCCCGCAATCCTGACGGAGATCCCCATGTCCTTCCTCTCGCAATCCCTGAACCTGATCGAGCACGGCCAGATCGCCGAGTGGGCGAAGTACGCCATCGGCTACATCAAGCGCCGGATCGGCCAGCCGCTCCCGGCCAATGCGGCCGAAGCCGCGGTGACCGACATCGAAGGCTTCAAGTCGGTGGTCGAGACGGCGGCCAGCGCCTTCCTGATCGGCAAGCTGGGGCCGTTCGGCGGTCCCCTGGCTGCCAATGTGGCCGACCATGCGGTGCAGGCTGTGGCCACCACCCTGGAGGCCGCCACCCGCGCGCTCGAGGCCGCGCCGGCCGCGGCGCCGGCGCCTCCAGCCTAGCGCTGGAGCCACGGCCCGGCCGCTGATAAGACCCGCCGCCACGGACGGGTGGCCGAGTGGTTTAAGGCAGCGGTCTTGAAAACCGCCGTAGGTGTGAGCCTACCGTGGGTTCGAATCCCACCCCGTCCGCC
>CAZTMF010000332.1:0-4227 GCA_964614675.1 uncultured Caulobacteraceae bacterium
TGGGCGGGGTGGTGAAGGTCAGGAACTGGTGGGCCTTGGCCACCACCGACAGCAGGGGATCGCTGGCGCAGACGAAGCCCACCTTCCAGCCGGTCAGGGAGAAGATCTTGCCGGCAGAGCCGATCTTCACGCACCGCTCGGCCATGCCTGGCAGGCCGTACAGGGGCGTGTGCCGCCGGCCGTCGAACACAAGATGCTCCCAGACCTCGTCGCAGACCGCGATCACGTCGTGGCGCACGCACCAGTCGGCCAGCACCTTCAGCTCTTCGGGCGAATAGACCCGCGCAGCCGGGTTCATCGGATTGTTGAAGACGATGAGCCTGGTCTTCGAGGTCGTGGCCTTTTCCAGCGACCCCTCGGTGATGCTCCAGGCCGGCGGCTCCAGCCGCACGAAACGCGGAACGGCCCCCACCGCCCGGACCTGCGGCGCATAGGAATCGTAGGCCGGCTCGAGCAGCACGGCCTCATCGCCTGGCGCCAGCAGCGCCATGATCGCCGCGGCAAGGGCTTCGGTGGCGCCGGAGGTGACGATCACCTCGCGCTTCCAGTCGAGCTGGAGCCCCTGGAAACGGCCGTAGTGCTCGGCGATGGCCTGCCTCAGCTCCGGCAGGCCCGGCATGGGCGGGTACTGGTTGTTCCCGTCCATCAGCGCATCTGCGGCGCGGCGGCGCACATCCTCGGGGCCCTGGGAGTCCGGGAAACCCTGGCCGAGGTTGACCGCGCCATGCTCGGTCGCCAGCCCCGACATCACCGTGAAGATGGTGGTCGGCAGGTCTGCGAACACCGGATTGAAACGTCGGACCACGCCCGTCCCCGTCCTTGCGAATGGCTTGGCCATTACACCGATTTAATTGGGCCGCTGCATCCAAAAGCCCCTCTCCTCGCCTCCTGACTACGAGGCGTCACAGGGGAGGAAACCAATGACGACGTGCAAACCGGTTCTCGCGGCCGCGTCCATCGCGCTCGTAGCGGCGTCCGCCGCGGCGCCGCTGGAAGCGGCCCACGCCCAGCCGGCCCGGTCTCGCGACCCCACCGTCAGGACCCGCGTTCTGGGCTGGCCGGGTGGAGACCGCCTGTTCGTGGCGGCCAATGCCGACGTCCGCTACGTCCAGGGTCCGAACGGCAAGGTGGTCGTCACCGGCCCGGCCGCCGACATCGAAGACATCGTGGTCGACGACGGCGTGATCCGTCATGACCGCGAGAACTGGAACCGGGACTGGTGGAAATGGTGGCGCTGGCAGGACTGGCGGTCACAGCCGGTCATCCACATCGTGGTCACCGCGCCGCATGTGGGCGTGGCGGGCGTCAGCGGCTCGGGCCATCTGGACATGGGCCGTCTGGCGCAGGATCGCCTCGAGCTGTCGGTGTCCGGGTCGGGCCTGGCCGACGCGTCGGGCCAGTTCAAGTCGCTTAGCGTGTCGGTCTCAGGGTCCGGCGGCGGGCGGCTCGGCCAGATCAGCACCGGCGACCTGTCCGGCAGCATCTCCGGCTCGGGCTGGATCAAGGCGGCCGGCGCCGCCAATTCGGTGCACCTCGGCATTTCCGGATCGGGCGCCGCCGACATGGGCGGCGTCGCGGCTCAGGACGTCGACGCCCACCTGTCCGGCAGCGGCTCGGCCCGGCTCTCGCCCAAGCGATCGGCGGACATCGCGGTCTCCGGGTCGGGATCGGTCCACCTCCTGACCGAGCCGGCGCGATTGAACGCCCACCGGTTCGGCTCGGGCGCGATCATCCATCCCGGCGGCGTCTCCTAGGAGGTCACGCCGCGTTCGACGCCCGGCTGCGCTTCTCCCAGACCTTCCTGTCGCCGACCCACGGCACGTTGTCGCCGCGCCAGATGTCGACAAAGAGCGAGGCCAGCCGCCACTGGCCGTCCTCGCAGCGCCGCGCCAGGGCGTCCCAGGTCCCGAGGCCGAAGATCTCGTTCCGCTGATCGGAGAAGTGCTGGAGGATCGACCAGAAGGCTTTGATCCTCACCTCCTGGCCTTCCGGCTCCATCAGCACCTGGCTCATGCGGTGCTGGCGGCCCAGGTAGTCATTGGGGTGCTCGTACCAGAGGAAGTGCACCAGCCCCCGGATCGCCTCGTGGCCCTGCACCTTGCCGGGCGGATGGTGCTCCATGGTGGCGTCGGGCAGGAAGCAGTCCAGGTAACCGGCCTCGTCTCCGATATCGAGCGCCCAGGCGTAGCGGGCGATCAGCTCCTGGATGTCCAGGCGGTCCTCGACAGGGATCTTCGACTTCACGGGGTTCCCCTTCCTCGTTGGTTCTTGCTTGTTGTTGCAACTGCATAGCTCCCCAAGGGCCGTGCGATCCAGTGGGTGAGAACCCGGATAATGACATCCCCGTGTGTTCCGCTTGCGCGGGGTCCGGCAAATGAGCATTTTCCGCACCGCAACATTTCCTCTCCCGGACACCCTCCCCATGACCGACGCCGCCGACCCGATCGTCATCGCCGCCTATGCCCGTACGCCGATGGGCGGATTCCAGGGCGCGCTGTCCCCCGTGAAAGCCACCGAGCTCGGCTCGACCGCCATCAGGGCGGCCCTGGAGCGGGCCGGCCTCAAGGGCGAGCAGGTGGACAAGGTGTTCATGGGCTGCGTGCTGCCCGCGGGCCTCGGCCAGGCGCCGGCGCGCCAGGCGGCGCTGGGCGCGGGCCTGCCGAAGTCGGCCGAGGCGGTGACGGTCAACAAGGTCTGCGGCTCAGGCATGCAGTCGGCCATCTTCGCCCACGACATGCTGAAGGCCGGTTCGGCCGACGTGATCGTCGCGGGCGGCATGGAGAGCATGACCAACTCCCCCTACCTGCTGGCCAAGCACCGCGCGGGGGCGCGGATCGGCCACGACACCATCTATGACTCGATGATGCTGGATGGGCTGGAGGACGCCTACGAGCACAAGGCCATGGGCCTCTTCGCCGAGGACACCGCCCGCGCCTATCAGTTCACCCGCGAGATGCAGGACGCCTTCGCCATCGAGAGCCTGACCCGCGCCAAGGCCGCCCAGGCCTCCGGCGCCTTCGAGCGCGAGATCGTCCCGGTGGAGATCAAGACCCGCAAGGGCGTCGAGACGGTCTCCTCCGACGAGCAGCCCGGCAAGTCCGATCCCGCCAAGATCCCGACCCTCCGCCCGGCCTTCACGCCCGATGGCACGGTGACCGCCGCCAACGCCTCCTCGATCTCGGACGGCGCCGCGGCCCTGGTGCTGATGCGCCAGTCGACGGCGGAAAAGCTCGGCCTGCCCATCGTCGCCCGGATCGTCTCCCACGCCGCCCACGCCCATGAGCCGCAGCAGTTCACCACCGCCCCCGTCCCGGCGGTGAAGAAGGTGCTGGAGAAGGCTGGCTGGACCGTGGACGACGTCGACCTGTTCGAGGTCAACGAGGCCTTCGCCGTAGTGGCCATGGCGGCCATGCACGACCTGTCGATCCCTCACGAGAAGCTCAACGTGAACGGCGGCGCCTGCGCCCTCGGCCACCCGATCGGCGCCTCGGGCGCCCGCATCCTGGCCACCCTGCTTTCCGCCCTGGAGACGCGCGGTGGCAAGAAGGGCGTCGCGTCCCTCTGCATCGGCGGCGGCGAGGCCGTCGCCATGGCGGTGGAGCTGGTCTAGGCCAGCTTCCGGGCCGCCGCCTCGACCGCCTTGCGGCGTCCCTCGGTCCAGTCGCGTGTGACAGTACGATAGCGCTCGACCAGCTCGGGCGGCGCCGTCCGGGGATCGCCGGCGGCGAAGGGCGGCGCGGGGGCGTATTCGAGCGCCAGCTGGGTGAACTCGGCGGCTTCGCGGCCGGCGATCTCTGCGAATACGGCCAGGCCGAAGTCGATCCCCGCGGTCACCCCGCCACCGGTGATGATCCGTCCGTCCCGCGTCACCCGCTCCTCGGTCGGACTGGCGCCGAAGGCCGGCAGGAACGTCCGCGAGGCCCAGTGGCAGGCCGCCCGCCTGCCCTCCAGAAGCCCAGCCGCGCCCAGAACCAGCGAGCCGGTGCAGACTGAAGTCACATAGCGCGCGCCGGTCGCCAGGCGGCGAAGCTCGCCGATGAACGCCTCGTCCAGCATCGCCGCCGCCGTGCCGGGCCCCCCGGGGACGCAGATCAGATCGCAGCGGGGGATGTCGGCCAGTCGCCGCGTCCCGGCGAAGGTCAGACCGTTCTGCGCCCTCACCTCTCCACCCGCCACCGAGGCGACGAGGGTCTCGGCGCCCGGCAGGCGGCTCAGCACCTCCCACGG
>CAZTMF010000333.1:0-4222 GCA_964614675.1 uncultured Caulobacteraceae bacterium
CCAGGCCCGTATGGCCGAGAAGCTCGCCGGCGTCGGCTACTGGCGGTTGATCCCCGGCGAGGACACCTTCGCCTGGTCCGACGAGATGTATCGCATCTACGACCGCGATCCGGCGCAGGGGCCGCCTACCATCGCCGAAAGCACCGGCATGGTGCACCCCGACGACCAGCACGAACTGCTGCGCCACCGGCAGGTCTTCGGCGACAGCGAAGCGCCTGAACTGTCGGTTCGGGTCATCCGGCCCTCGGGTGAAGTGCGGCACGTCATCGTCCGCAGCCTGGTCGAGCGCAACGAGGCCGGAGTCATCGTGGCCCGCTTCGGCACCCTCTGCGATGTGACCGAGCTGAAGAAGGCGGAGGCCGCCGCCCTCCGCAGCGAGCAGCGCTATCGCTTCGTCACCGACAACGCGCCCGACATGATCACCCGCGCCTCCCTATCCGGCGAAGTGCTCTTCGTCTCGCCGGGCTCGGTCAGGGTGTTTGGCTACCAGCCGGAGGAAATGGCCAGCCTGAATGCCCAGGAGATGGTCCACCCCGACGACTTCGACCGAGTGGTCGCCGCCATGATCGGCATGGTCGAGGGCCGCACGCCTCGGCTGCCCGAGCCGCTCTGCTACAGGGCCCGGCACAAGGACGGTCACTGGATCTGGATCGAGACCAATCCCAACCTGGTCTTCGACGACAAGGGCGAACCGGTCGAGTTCATCGACGTGATCCGCGACGTCACCCAGACCAAGACCTTCGAGGCCGAGCTCGAGGACGCCCGCGCCAAGGCCGAGGCGGCCGCCGCGGCCAAGTCCGCCTTCCTGGCGAACATGAGCCACGAGCTTCGCACCCCGCTCACCTCGATCATCGGCTTCTCGCGCCTGCTGGGCGAACGCGAGGACCTGGCCGAGGAGGCCCGCCGCTATGCACGCCGCATCCAGGACGCCTCAGGGGCCCTGATGGCGGTGATCAACGACGTGCTCGACTTCTCCAAGTTGGAGGCGGGTCAGGCCGAGCTTGAGATCCAACCGCTGTCGGTCCCGAAGCTGGTGGACGAGGCCTTCGGCATCGTGGCGATCCAGGCCGCGGCCAAGGGACTGGAGCTGAAGACCGACCTCGACCCGAAGACCCCCGCCCTGATCGGCGGCGACGTAGCGCGGCTGAGGCAGGTGCTGCTCAATTTCCTCGGCAACGCCGTGAAATTCACCGACGAGGGCTCCATCAGCGTCCGCACGCGCTGGCGGGGCGGCAAGCGCTCGGGCCGGCTCAAGGTCTCGGTGGTCGACACCGGGGCGGGCATCGCGGCCGACAAGCTGGAGCGCCTTTTCGAGCGCTTCTCCCAGACCGAGGTGTCGATCAGCCGCACCCACGGTGGCACCGGCCTGGGCCTGGCCATCTGCAAGGCCACGGTCCGGCTGATGCGCGGCCAGGTCGGGGTCGACACCAAGCCCGGCAGGGGCTCGACCTTCTGGTTCGAGATCCCCGCCGCCGCCGCGGAGGCGGCGCCTCAATCGACGGACGGCGAGGTCCTGGACGAGTTCCCGCCGCTGAACATCCTGATGGTCGACGATACCGCGGTGAACCGCGAGCTGGTGAGGCTGATGCTGGAGCCGCTCGGCTGCCGCATCGAGGAGGCCTCGGGCGGCGCCGACGGGGTGCAGGCGGCCATGACCCGCGCCTTCGACCTGGTGCTGATGGACGTGCGCATGCCGGGCGTGGATGGCCTGGAGGCGACCAAGCTGATCCGCGCGGTCAGCGCCCTGAACCGCAGGACGCCGATCCTCGCCCTCACCGCGGATGTCCAGCCCGAGAACGCCATCGCCTGCCGCAACGCCGGCATGGACGACGTCATCGCCAAACCGATCGTCCCGGGCGAACTGCTGGCCAAGCTGATCCAGTGGACCGCGGCCGAGCGGGCGGAGGTCCGGGCCGCCGCGAGCGCCTGACGGGCCCGCGGCCCGTCGACAGCCTCCCGCGCGTCGGCTATTGCCGCCCGCGATGAGCGAACCCCAGGAAGACGCCGGCTGGACGGCGGCGAAAACCCTCGCCGAGGCCCTGCCCTACATCCAGCTCTACGATCGCGAGATCGTGGTCATCAAATACGGCGGCCACGCCATGGGCGAGGACGAGGTCGCGCGCCTGTTCGCCGCCGATGTGGTTCTGCTGAAGCTGGTCGGCATCCATCCGGTGGTGGTGCACGGCGGCGGCCCGCAGATCAGCCGCATGCTGAAGCGTTCGGGGGTGGAATCGACCTTCATCGACGGCCTGCGCGTGACCGACGCCGCCACCATGGAGGTGGCCGAGATGGTCCTCTCCGGCGCTGTCAACAAGGAGATCGTCAAGTTCATCAACGTCGCCGGCCGCGAGGCCGACGTGCGCGGCGTCGGCCTTTCGGGCAAGGACGCGCGGCTGATCACGGTGGAAAAGGCGGTCAAGTCCCAGCGGGACCCTGAGACCAGCCTCGAGCGGACCATCGACCTCGGCTTCGTCGGCGAGCCCAAGACCATCGATCCCAAGATCGTCCTGGACCTGATCCACGCCACCGACGACTACGTTCCGGTGATCGCCCCGATCGGCGTCTCCGAAGAGGGCGACACCTACAACATCAACGCCGACGCCGTGGCCGGCGCCATGGCCGGCGCGCTGAGCGCCAAGCGCATGCTGATGCTGACCGACGTGGCCGGCGTGCTCGACAAGGATGGCCAGCGGATCGCCCAGATGACCGTCAGCCAGGCCCGCCAGGCCATCCACGACGGCACCGCCACCGGCGGCATGATCCCCAAGCTCGAGACGGCCATCCACGCTGTCGAGCACGGCGTGGAGGCGGTGGTGATCCTGGACGGACGCCGGCCGCACGCCATGCTGGTGGAGCTGTTCACCGAGCACGGGTCGGGCACCCTGGTCCGCCAAGATGCCGACTGACCTCAGCCACATCGACATCTGGATCTTCGACCTCGACAACACCCTCTATCCGCCGGGCTCGGAGTTCATGGCCCTGATGGAAGGCCGGATGACCGAGTTCGTGGCGCGCGAGACGGGCCTGCCGCGCGATCAGGCCCGGGCGCTGCAGAAGCGCTATCTGCACGAGCACGGCACCACCCTGGCCGGGCTGATGGCGCATCACGGCGTCTCGCCCGAGCCCTTCCTCACCGAGGTGCACGACATCGCCCTGGACACCCTGGAGCCGATCCCGGAGCTCAGCGAGGGCATCGCGCGGCTGCCGGGCCGGCGGCTGGTGTTCACCAACGGCGACGAGCGGCACGCCGTGCGGGTGCTGGCGCACCTGGGCCTGGACCACCTGTTCGAAGACGTCTTCCACATCGCCGCGGCCGACTACATCCCCAAGCCCCGGCCGGAAGCCTTCGCGCGGATGATCGCCAGGCATGGGGTGGAACCCCTGGTCTCGGCCTTCTTCGAGGATTCCGAGCGCAACCTGGAGCCGGCCGCCCGGCTCGGCATGACCACAGTGCTGGTGGGCCCCGCCGCGGCCGCCTCCAGCGCAAGCTTTGTCCAGCACAAGACCGATGACCTCGCGGGTTTCCTCAAGACACTCCGCGTGAAGGAGACCACCCATTGACCCAGCTCTCCGCCCTCGAGACCCAGATCGAATCCGCCTGGGCGCGCCGCACCGAGCTCTATGAGCAGACCACCGGGCCCGACCGCGAGGCGGTCGAGGAGGCGATCGCCTATCTGGACTCGGGCGCGCTGCGCGTGGCGACCAGGACCGACAGCGGCGAGTGGATCACCCATCAGTGGCTGAAGAAGGCGGTGCTCCTGTCCTTCCGCCTGCAGGGCAACGAGGTGATGGGCGGCTCGGGCGGCCTGAACCATCCGCCGGGCGTCGGGCCCTGGTGGGACAAGGTCCCCTCCAAGTTCGGCGACTGGACGGCTTCCGACTTCGCCAAGGCGGGCTTTCGCGCCGTGCCGGGAAGCGTGGTTCGCCGCGGCGCCCACATCGCCAAGAACGTGGTCCTGATGCCGTCCTTCGTGAACATCGGCGCCTATGTCGGCGAAGCCAGCATGGTCGATACCTGGGCCACGGTCGGATCCTGCGCCCAGATCGGAAGGAACGTGCACCTCTCGGGCGGAACCGGGATCGGCGGCGTGCTCGAGCCCCTGCAGGCCGGCCCGACCATCATCGAGGACGACTGCTTCATCGGCGCCCGCTCGGAAGTGGCCGAGGGCGTGGTCGTGGGCCAGGGCGCGGTGCTGTCGATGGGCGTCTATCTCGGCGCCTC
>CAZTMF010000334.1:0-4215 GCA_964614675.1 uncultured Caulobacteraceae bacterium
ATCGGCGATATAACGCGCCGGGAAACTCTCGTGAAACTGATAGGAGCCGCCGGCCTTGTTCTTGAACTCGGCGTTGAGCACGATCTCCTTCAGGCGGCTCATTTCGTCCGGGCCGAAGGTGAGGGGCTTGTTCGCGCCCATCTTGACGCCGGTCCAGCCGTTCTCGTTGTGGCTGGCGGTGACCATGGCCACGCACGGGGCTTCGAGTTCGAACTGGGCGAAATAGGCGATCGGAGTGACGGCGAGGCCGATGTCCAGCACCTCGCATCCGGCCTGCATCAGTCCGAGGGTCAGGGACTGTTTGATCGACAGCGAATAAGAACGGTAGTCGTGGGCGACCACCACGCGGCGCTGGCCCATCTCCTGGAAACAGGTCCCGAGCCCCAGTCCCATGGCCTCCACGCCCAGGAGGTTCAGCTCCGTGCCGAACAGCCAGCGGGCGTCGTATTCTCGAAAGCCGGTCGGCTTGACCAGCGGCTCATTCTCGAATTCGGCCGTGTTGGCGACGAGGTCGGCGCGCGGGGTTGCCAGCATGAGGGTCTCCGGGGGGAACGCGCCCCGTTTAGAGCATGGGCAAGCCAGTGCAACATCCGGCGCCGCCCAGGAGGCTCGAACGCCGTCCCGAGCCTCACATAACCCCGACGCGTAACAGATCGTGCACGTGCAGGACGCCGATCGGACGGTCCTGGTCGACCACGAACAGCACGGTCACCGGCGGCAAAGCCTCGTTCATCCGCTTCAGCGCCTCGGCCGCCAGCATGTTCGGCGGCACGGTCTTGGGGTTGCGGGTCATCACCTCGCCGGCGCTGTGGGTCAGCAGGCCGTCCATGTGCCGGCGCAAGTCGCCGTCGGTGATCACCCCCTGCAGACGCCGGTGTTCGTCGCAGACCGCCACGCATCCAAACCGCTTCTCGGTCATGACGATCAGGGCGTCCTGCATGGGCGTCTGGGGCGAGACCAGGGGCAGCTCGTCCTCGCCGTGCATCAAGTCCGCCACGGTGGTCAGCATCGAGCCGATCCGGCCGCCCGGGTGCAGGACGCGGAAGGCCTGGGCGGTGAAGCCCTTGCGCTCGAGCAGCGCGGCGGCCAGGGCGTCGCCCAGCGCCATCTGCAGGGTGGTCGAGGTGGTCGGCGCGCTGACCTCGGCCGTCGCCTCGGGCGCCTCGGGCAGCAGCAGGCAGACGTCGGCGGCGCGGCCGAGCGTGCTCTTGGCGGTGCCGGTGATGGCCAGGAGCGGAATGGCGAAACGTTTGGCGTAGGCCAGGGTGTCGGCCAGCTCGCGCACCTCGCCCGACTTTGACAGCACCAAGACCACGTCGCCCTGGTCGATCATGCCGAGGTCGCCATGGCTGGCTTCCGACAGGTGGACGAACATCGACTTGGTGCCGGTCGAGGACAGGGTGGCGGCGATCTTGCGCGCCACATGGCCGGACTTGCCCACCCCCATGCAGACGATGCGGCCCTCGGCCTTGTAGAGCAGCTCCACCGCGTGGACGAACTTGGGCCCAAGGCTCTCGGACAGCCGGTCCAGCGCCTGGGCCTCGATGGCCAGCACGCGCCGGCCGACCCTCACGGCGTCGAAATCGAGCACGGTGACGTCATTCATGGCGCGGACCTCGGTTGCGATGGGCCGGCCGAGGGCGCGAGGCTCAGAACCGGCGGACCGGCCGCGGCATGGGCCCGCGCCGCCCTGGCGGATGCGGTCTGCTGCACCGGCACATGACCGAACGGCCCTGGCGACCTGGCGCCCAAGCCCTGTGGCCAGACCAGCGCCAAACCCACCATCGCCACGGCGGCAAACCCCATCAATGAGAACAACACGCGATCGGACATCGCCCGCCTAATACCAGCCGAGCTCGCGGAGGGCCAAATCGCTCTTCATCTGAGTGATGGCCGAGATAAGTATGAGCGGAGAGACCAAGCTGGACGCCCTGGCCCTGGAGGTCGCGCGCGGCAAGCGTAGGCGGGGCGATTGAGCGCTCGCCTTGACGGCGGCGCGACCAGCCCTTAGCCGCAAACCCAATGCCTGATCTGATCCTGCTCCGCCACGGCCAGAGCCAGTGGAATCTCGAGAACCGCTTCACCGGCTGGGTGGACGTGGACCTTTCGCCGCGTGGCGAAGAAGAGGCCCGGCGCGGCGGCGAGCTGCTCAAGGCCGCGGGCATCGAGTTCGACCAGGCCTTCACCTCGGTCCTCACCCGCGCGATCCGCACTCTCTGGCTGTCGCTGCAGGCCTGCGGCCAGGTCTGGATCCCCGTCGAGAAGGACTGGCGGCTGAACGAGCGCCACTACGGCGGGCTCACCGGCCTCAACAAGGCCGAGACGGCTGAGCGCCATGGCGCCGAGCAGGTCCACGTCTGGCGCCGCTCCTATGACATCCCGCCGCCGCCGCTCGAGCCGGGCGGCGAATACGACTTCGCGGCCGACCGCCGCTATCGCGGCCTGACCCCTCCGGCGACCGAAAGCCTGAAGACCACGCTCGAGCGCGTGCTGCCCTACTGGACCTCGGCCATCGCGCCGAGGCTCGAGAACGGCGAAACGCTGCTGATCGCCGCCCATGGCAATTCGCTGCGCGCCATCGTCAAGCACCTCTATGGCGTCCCTGACGCCGACATCCCCGGCGTCGAGATCCCCACCGGCAATCCTTTGCACATCGAGCTCGACGCCCAGCTACGGCCCGTCCGGGGGCGCTACCTCGACGAGGCTCGCGCCGCCCCGCTGCCGGAGCTGTCGCCCGCCTGACGATGGCGGAGCCTGACGACATCCGCTGGATGCGCAGGGCCATCGGCCTCGCCCTTCCCCGCGTCGGCCGCACGGGCTCCAATCCCGCCGTCGGCTGTGTGATCGTGAAGGACGGCGAGGTCGTCGGAGAAGCCGCCACCGCCGAGGGCGGCCGCCCCCATGCCGAAGAACAGGCCCTGGCCGCGGCCGGTCAGGCCGCCCGTGGCGCGACGGCTTACGTCACGCTGGAGCCATGCGGCGAACGCAGTTCCGGTGCGCCATCTTGTTCTGATCTCCTCGCCGCCGCCGAAGTCGGCCGGACAGTCGTCGCTTGCGCGGACCCTTCCGCCAAGGCGTCCCGGCGCGGGCTCCGGCGCCTGGACGCGGCGGGAATCCTCGTCGAGGAAGGCGTGCTCAAGTCGGAAGCGGAGCCTCTCTACCAAGCGTATTGGCGCACGTTTGAAGAGAAGTAGGCGCTAACCGCCCTTGGCCGAGGGTTCGTTGGTTTCCATGGTGGCCGCCACGGCTGCAGCGCGCTTTTCGGCGCGCCTCGCTCGTTCGCGCTCACGCACCGCCGTCCAATAGGCGCCGTGACGCCTCATCCAGAGGATTTGGAGCACCGCGAAGGGGACGGGAAGCCAGAGGCAGGCCAATGCCGCTAGCAGGCCCGGCGACCCGCGCAGATACTGGACGCTGCACGGGATCGCGAGCGCCATCCTGACCGCGGCGGCGGCGGGTCCTCGGTAAGGGAGCTGACGGCCAACGCATCGCACAAACAGGTGGTCGTCGAAGCTGATGACCATCAGGGCGATCAGCATCAACGCAAATGGTCAGAACCTGAGGATGGAAATCCCTGCGGAACTCCTGATCTCTCGGTCGCTGGCGCTGAGGCGTCGCATCCGAGGATGCTTCTCCACCCCGTCGCGTGTGTCCAGAGTGACAGGGCCACGCATTGAACAGCCAGAGGGTGACGCGGCCGCCGCCAGCGGCTAGACGCTCCGCCCATGCCCACAGCCTCCGCCACAGTTCAGGTGATGATCGACGCCGCGCGCAAGGCCGCGAAGGGGCTGATCCGCGATTTCGGCGAGGTGGCCGAGCTGCAGGTCTCCAAGAAGGGGGCGGCGGACTACGTCAGCGCCGCCGACCTCAAGGCCGAGCAGACCCTGTTCGAGCTGCTGAGCAAGGCGCGGCCCGGCTATGGGTTCTTCGCCGAGGAGCGCGGCCTGGTCGAGGGCTCGGACAAGACCCACACCTTCATCATCGATCCGCTCGACGGGACCACCAACTTCCTGCACTCGATCCCGCAGTTCGCCATCAACATCGCGCTCGAACGCGACGCCCAGGTCGTGGCGGCAGTCACCTACAATCCGGTGATGAACGAGCTCTACTGGGCGGAGAAGGGCAAGGGCGCCTTCATCAACGACCGCCGCCTGCGCGTGGCCGCCCGCACCAAGCTGATCGAGGCGGTGCTGGCCACCGGCATCCCCTTCGCCG
>CAZTMF010000335.1:0-4213 GCA_964614675.1 uncultured Caulobacteraceae bacterium
AGGCGCACGGTCATGGTGTTGCGTGACAGCTCCAGGCCTTTCCGGAGCGTCAGCATGCCATAGTACTTGTCCTCGTAGTTCCTGGGTTTCCAGGTCTCGTCGGCGCTGGCGCCGCGAAGCTCGATGGGCGCGTCCAGCACTTCGGAGGCCGGGGTGTAGCCATTCTCCAGGGCGGTGGCGTAGACGAACGGCTTGAAGGCCGAACCGGGCTGGCGCATGGCCTGGGTCGCCCGGTTGAACTTCGACAGCGAGTAGCTGTAGCCGCCAACCAGGGCCAGCACCCGTCCAGAGGTGGGCTCGACCACCACGATGGCGCCGTTCACCTGTGGAACCTGGCGCAGATTGTAACCGCCGCCCTTGGCTGGCTCGACGAAGACGAGATCGCCCTTGTCGAGGCCTTTGCCGGCCTTGGCCCATTTCACGTCCTCGGGGAGCACCTCGCCCGACCCGCCGCCGGCCACCTGCACGCGGGCGTAGGCGCAGGCCAGATCGGCGACCACGGCCGAGCGCCAGCCTCGGCGCTCCGAGGGGGGGCTAATCGCCTTCGCCGCCGGCTCCCAGTTCTCCAACGTGGTCACATGGCCCCAGGCGCCGCGCCAGCCATGGCGGCGGTCGTAGGTCTCCAGCCCCTTCATCAGAGCCTCGCGGGCGACCGATTGAAGGCGCGGATCGAGGGTCGTGCGCATGTAGTAGCCGCCCTCGTTCAGCTTCTGGCCGAGGCTGCCGAGCGCCTCCTGGCGCACCTCCTCCACGAAGTAGTCGGCGTCGCGGTAGTGGGCGCGAGACGGCGCGGTCTGGACCTTGAGGTCCTCCTTCATCGCCGCCTGGCCCTCGGCGCGGCTGACCCAGCCGAGGTCGATCATCTGGCCGATGATCCAGTTGCGGCGGGCGATCGCCGCGCCCTTGTGGGAGACCGGCTGGTAGTTGTCGGGTCCCTTGGGCAGGGCGGCCAGATAGGCCATCTCCGCCAGGTCGAGGTCGGTCAGCGACTTGCCGAAGTAGTTGTAGGCCGCCGCACCCACGCCATAGGAGCGGTAGCCCAGCCAGATCTCGTTCAGATAGAGGTCGAGGATCTGCTCCTTGGTGAGCGACTGTTCCAGACGCCGGGCGAGAATCGCTTCCTTCAGCTTGCGACCGACCGTCGGGTCGTTGTTGAGCAGGACGTTCTTGGCCACCTGCTGGGTGATGGTCGAGCCGCCCTCGAAGCGCTTGCCGCGCGCGCCGTTCCACAGATCCTTGAGCAAGGCGCGGCCGAGACCGCCGACGTCGATGCCCGAGTGGCGGAAGAAGTTGTGGTCCTCGGCGGCGAGGAAGGCTTCGGCCAGCTTGGGCGGAACCTGGTCATAGGGGACATAAATGCGCCGCTCGCGCGAGAACTCGCCGATCAGGGTGCCGTCCCAGGCATAGACCCGCGTCGCCGTAGGCGGCCGGTAGTCCGCCAGGTCCGAGGCGTCCGGCATGCCGTGGAACAGCCACGCCGCATAGATGGCCAAGGCGAAGCCCGCCACGGCGATGACGCTCAACACCGCGATCCCGGCGATCGCGATCCATCTTTCGAGGCGGTCCAACGAAGAAAATCCCCGTGCGGTGCGAACAGCCCGCCGCCGGACGCTTAGCGCCTAACGGGCCGATCGCAAAGCCGGCAAGGGGCCCGCAGGGCCGGTCAGCGAGCGGCGTAGCGCCGCTGCTCGCTGAAGTAGTCGTCGATGGCGTCGCCGACAGCGCCCATCAGCCGCGCCCGTTCCAATGGGTCCCGGAGCTGGGACACGTCCTGGGCGTTGGTGACGAATCCCATCTCCAGCAGCACCGCCGGCACGTCCGGCGCCAGCAGAACGACATAGCCGGCGTCGCGATGGCTGTGCTGCAGCATCGGCGTCCGTTCCGACACCTGGCTGACCAGCATGTCGGCGAAGGCGGTGGACTGGTTCTTGGTGGCGCGTTGGGTGAGGTCGAGCAGGATCTGATTCACGGCGCGATCGTGGCTGGGCAGGCTGACGTTGATGAACCAGTCATTGCGCTGGATCACCTTGCGCGCCACGCGGTCCGAGCCCTTGTCCGACAGGGTGTAGACGGTCGCGCCCCGCACGCCCGGATCGCCCCCGGCGTCGGCGTGCAGGGAAATGAACAGGTCGGCGTCGGCCTTGCGGGCCACCTGGACCCGCTCCTCCAAGGGTACGAAGCGGTCGCCGGAGCGGGTCAGGACCACGGAATAGCGGCCATCGCGCTCCAGGCGCCGCTTCAGCGACTTGGCCGCGGCCAGGGTGAGGTCCTTCTCATGCACCCCTTCGCCGAGCGCGCCCGGATCCTTGCCGCCATGACCGGCGTCGATGACGATCACCTTGCGGGCATGCACCTGCGCGCTGACGACCTGGGTGAGCCGGGGGCTTGCGACGGGCGCTTCGACCGGCGGTCCGCTGGCGGCGAGATCGATCACGTAGCGGTAGTTCGGCTGGCCGTCGCTGGGCGCCAGCAGGAACCGGCGCACCACCGTCGACGGCCGGGTCAGGGAAACCTGCAGCTGGGCGGCTCCGCCGTTCGCGTCGATGCTCCACGAACGGACCAGGCCCTGCCCTTCCCCGCTCATGTCGGCCGGAACGTCCAGCCCGCTCAGCTCGAGCTCCAGCCTCATAGGTGTTGTGGTCGGCAGCCGCCGGCCCTCGGTCGAGCGATTCAGCTCGATCACCACCCGCGTCTGGTTCTGGTCGCCGCCGAAGCGGATTTTGGCGATGGAAGCCGCGGCCGCGTCCCAGGGCGCGGCGCCCAGGCAGGTCAGCGCTGCGCAGACGGCCATTATCCGTCCGACGCCGAGGCCGATCGCTTTCGTCCGTGCCCCGCCCATGCCCGCCTCGATGACCCAAGGCCGCCAACAGCCTTAAGCGCGTATCCGCCAAAGCACGTAGCAAAACGGTTAAGTAATTGGAAATCCGGCCTTAGACCGTGGTCGATTCGTCGCTGGGGCGGACGAATTGGAACCCCCGAGAGGGCGATGGCCCAACCCGCTCGGCGCCCTTTCCTTTTGCGCTGTCATGTTGCAGAATCGACCTACACGCGCCGCAGGCTCGCCCCCATCTAAGGGCGGACGCGGCGCCGGCGTCCCGTCTGCTTGCGGCCGACGACGCGCACCAACGACGGCGCCCAGGGCGCCATGGACACTTAATATGGGTCGCCCCGCCCAATCTATATGGCGCTTCAGCGCCATCTTCGCCGCAGCTTCCAGCGCGGCTTGGCGGGCGGTCGACCTCCAGCATCGTCGGCCTCCGGAGCACGGCTCCCGCGCAGGCCGTGGAGACTTCATCAATGACAAAAATAATGTTGATCGACGCCGCCCACGCCGAAGAGACGCGGGTGGCCGTCGTGGATGGATCGCGCGTCGAGGAGTTTGACTTCGAGAGCCGCGCCAAGAAGCAGCTGCGCGGCAATATCTACCTGGCCAAGATCACCCGGGTCGAACCCAGCCTGCAGGCGGCCTTCGTCGAGTACGGCGGCAACCGGCACGGCTTCCTGGCCTTCAACGAGATCCACCCGGACTACTACCAGATCCCGGTCGCCGACCGGGAAGCGCTGCTGCGCGAGGAGGCCGAGGAGAACGAGGCCCACCACGCCCGCAATGGCCGCCATCACGACGACGCCGAGGGCGAGGACGCCGAGGGCGACGACGAAGACGACGTCATGGAGGAAGAGGCGGAGCGCCGCCGGCGCCGCCTGCTCCGCCGCTACAAGATCCAGGAAGTCATCAAGCGCCGGCAGATCATGCTGGTGCAGGTCGTCAAGGACGAGCGCGGAGCCAAGGGCGCTTCCCTCACCACCTATCTCTCGCTGGCCGGCCGCTATTGCGTCCTGATGCCCAACACCGCGCGGGGCGGCGGCATCAGCCGCAAGATCGCCGCCGCGGTCGACCGCAAGCGCCTGAAGGCCGTGATCCAGAGCCTGGACGTGCCTGAGGGCATGGGCCTGATTGTGCGCACGGCCGGCGCCAAGCGCACCAAGGCCGAGATCAAGCGCGACTACGAATACCTCCTGCGCCTGTGGGAGGACATTCGCGAGAAGACCCTGAAGTCGATCGCTCCGGCGCTGATCTACGAGGAAGAGGACCTCGTTAAGCGCGCCATCCGCGACATGTACGACAAGGACGTCGACGGCATCATCGTCGAGGGCGAGGAGGGCTACCGCGAGGCGCGCGACTTCATGCGCATGCTGATGCCGTCGCAGGCCA
>CAZTMF010000336.1:0-4211 GCA_964614675.1 uncultured Caulobacteraceae bacterium
CGCCTACGACCGGTCCTTCGGCCAGGGCTACGAGCGGGTGAACCGTCGGTTCGACGAAACCTTGGCGCCCCTGCTGCAGCCCGACGACCTGATCTGGGTGCACGACTACCACCTGTTGCCGCTGGCCAGGGACCTGCGCCGGCTGGGGGTGACCAACCCGATCGGCTTCTTCCTGCACATCCCCTGGCCAGCCAGGCAGCTCCTGACCACCCTGCCGTTCCACTCGCGGCTGGTGGAGGCGCTGTTCGACTACGACCTGATCGGTTTCCAGACCGAGGACTGGCTCCAGGCCTTCAAGGACTATGTGCTGGACGAGATTGAGGGGACCGAGCCCCAGCACAACCGGATGTCCGCCTTCGGCAAGACCGCTTCGGTAGGGGCGTTCCCGATTGGAATCGACGCGGTGGACTTCGAACAGATCGTCAGGTCGGAGGCGGCCGAGAAGGCGTACGACCTGATGGCCGCCAACAGCGTGTTCCAGTCGCTGATCGTGGGCGTCGACCGCCTCGACTACTCCAAGGGCCTGGAGGAGCGGCTGCTGGGCTTCGAGCAGTTGCTCAACGACCACCCCGAGTACCTGCACCAGACCCTGCTGCTGCAGATCGCTCCGCCCACCCGCGAGGAGGTCGCCACCTACCAGGAGATCCGCTCGCAGCTGGAGTTCCAGTGCGGACGCATCAACGGCGAGTTCGCCGACACCGACTGGGCTCCGATCCGGTACGTGCACAAGAGCTACCGCCGCGACGAACTGGCCGGCATCTACCGGGCGGCCAAGGTGGGCCTGGTGACGCCGCTCCGCGACGGCATGAACCTGGTGGCCAAGGAATACGTCGCCGCCCAGAACCCGCGCGATCCGGGCGTGCTGATCTTGTCGCAATTCGCCGGCGCCGCGGCTCAGATGAAGGACGCGCTGATCATCAACCCGTTCAGTCGCGAGGAGATGGCCGACGCCCTGCACAGGGCGCTGTCCATGAAGCTTCCGGAGCGGATCCGCCGGTGGGAGGCGCTGATCGACGGGGTCAGGCGCGACGACATAGACGCCTGGCGGGACAACTACGTCCGGGCCTTGCGCGAAGCCCGAGAGATCGATTCGGCCGCCCCCTCGCCCCAGTCTCTGGAGCGACTACGCGCCCAGGAGCTTCGCAGCCCGCGCCAGCTCCGTGACCCGGCCCCAGTCGCCCGCGTCGAGGGCCGCCGCCGGCGCCACCCAGGACCCGCCGACGCAGACTACGTTGGGTAGGGCCAGGAATTCCGGCGCGTTCCCTGCCGTGATCCCGCCCGTCGGACAGAACCGGGCCTGCGGGAATACCGGTGCAAAGGACTTGAGCATCGGGACCCCGCCCGCCGGCAAGGCGGGGAAGAACTTCAAGAACTGAAAGCCCGCTGCGATCGCCCGCATCAGCTCGGTGGCGGTGGCGACGCCGGGCAACAGAGGGACGGGACCGTCGGGACCCGCTCCATCCGGCAGACCCGGACTGACGGCGAACCGCGCCCCGGCCTCCGCCGCCCGATCGAGATCGCGCGCGTTCAACACCGTGCCGGCGCCGACGACGGCGCCCTCGACCTCAGCGGCGATGCGCCGGATGGCCCCCAACGCCGCGGGGGTGCGCAAGGTCACCTCCAGCATCGGCAGGCCGCCCGCCACCAGGGCCCGGCCGAGCGGTACCGCATGAGCCTCGTCCTCGATGGTCAGCACCGGCACCACAGGCGCCAGGGTCAGCATCTGTTCGAGCGTCATCCTGCCTCCAGGGCGGCCAGTTGGCTGGCGGCGCCGACCAGCGCCGCATAGGGGTCGGTCACCAGCCAGGTGGGGATCGCGCGCATGTAGTCCACAAAGCGCCCCTTGGCCTCGAACCGCTCGCGAAAGCCGCCCTGGGCCAGCTCTTCGGCCAGCTTCTCTGCCACGCCGCCCGTGACATAGACCCCAGCGCGCGCGCCCAGGGCCAGGGCGAAGTCCCCCGCGGTCGAACCCAGGATGCGGCAGAAGCGATCGAGCGTGCGCCCTGCCAGGGCGTCGCCGGCCTCAGCCGCGGCCTGTATCGCCCGGGCATCCGCCAGGGGCGCGGGCTGGCCTTCGATGTCGCCGATAGCCTGGTAGAGCTCGTGAAGTCCCGGACCGGATAGCACCCGCTCGACGGAAATGCGCTCTCGGCCCCGGGCGAAGCAGCGCCAGATCTCGATCTCGAAGTCGTCGGTGGGCGCGAAACCCACGTGGCCGCCTTCGGTGGACAGCACGGTCTCGGCCCCGCCGTGACGCACGAGCCCTGCAACGCCGAAGCCAGTGCCCGGTCCCAGGATGACCAGCGTCCCCTCCCCGGGCTTGGGAATTTCCGGGCCCAGGCGAGCCAACCGCTCGGGCGCCAGCCTCGGCGCCGCGAGGGCCTGGGCCTCGAAGTCGTTGAGCAGCCGCGCCGCCTTGAAGCCTCCGACGCTGGTCAGGCGCGCCTCGGACACTTCCCAGTCGAGGTTGGTGAAGTGCATGGCGCCGTTGGTGACGGGTCCCGCCACCGCCAGCACCACCTTGTCCGGACGGGGGACGCCGGTGTCCTTCAGATAAGCCTCGATGGCGTCCTCGGGCGAGGAATGCTCCATGGTGGGATAGGCCCTGGGCTCGATCGGACACGGACGCCCCCCGGCGTCCTCCACCAGGGCGAAGCGCGCGTTGGTGCCGCCCAGATCTCCGACGAGCCCGTACGCGGCCATCAGACGAACAGCACCGACGCACCGTGGTCGGCTGCTCCAACGCTGGCCCGCATCCAGCCGAACAGCTCCCGGCCATAGCCGTGGCTGGGCCCCGGCAGGGGCGCGGCCTCGCGGGCCATAAGCTCGGCCGGATCCACCTTGATCTCCAGGGTCCCGTTCAGCCCGTCGACACGGATGATGTCGCCGTCTCGCACGCGGGCGATCGGCCCGCCATCCATGGCCTCTGGCGTCAGGTGGATGGCCGCCGGGACCTTGCCCGAAGCACCCGACATTCGCCCGTCAGTGACCAGGGCGACCTTGCGCCCGCGCTCCTGCAGCACCGCGAGGGTCGGCGTCAGATTGTGCAGCTCGGGCATGCCGTTGGCCTTGGGCCCCTGGAAGCGGACCACGGCCACGAAATCCCGGTCGAGCTCGCCGCGCTTGAAGGCCTGGATCAGCTCGTCCTGGTCCTCGAATACGATGGCCGGCGCCTCGACCGTCATATGCTGGGGCTTGAGCGCCGAGGTCTTGATCACCGCCCGCCCGAGGCTGCCGGTCAGAAGCCGCATCCCGCCTTCCGGCTGGAACGGATCGTCCACGGGTCGCAGGATATCGCGATCCAACGAGGTCGCGCCGCCCTCGCGCCAGACCAGCTTGCCGCCGTCCAGGAACGGCTCCTGCTGGAAGCGCCGAAGGCCCGCCCCCGCGACCGTCAGCACGTCCTCGTGCGCCAGGCCGTGGTCCAGCAGCTGGCGCACCACGAAGGCCATGCCGCCGGCGGCATGGAAGGCGTTCACGTCCTCGTTGCCGTTCGGATAGACCTTGGCGATCAGCGGCGTCACCCGCGAGAGGTCGTCGAAGTCCTCCCAGGCGATCTGGACGCCCGCGGCCCTGGCCATGGCGACCAGATGCAGGGTGTGGTTGGTCGAGCCGCCGGTGGCCATCAGCCCGACCATGGCGTTGACGATGCTCTTCTCGTCCACGACGTGGGCCATGGGCGAATAGGCGTTGCCGTGGGCGCCGATCTCGACCGCCCGCTGGGGCGCGGCGGCCACCAGGGCTTCGCGCAGGGGCGTGTGCGGATGGACGAAGGCCGAGCCCGGCAGGTGCAGGCCCATCATCTCCATCATCATCTGGTTGGAGTTGGCCGTGCCGTAGAAGGTGCAGGTGCCCGGCCCGTGGTACGACTTGACCTCGGACTCCAGGAGCTGCTCGCGCGTCGCCTTCCCCTCGGCGAACAGCAGGCGGGTGTGGGCCTTCTCGGCATTGGAGATGCCCGAGCTCATCGGGCCGGCGGGCACGAAGATCACCGGCAGGTGCCCGAACGCCAGAGACCCGATCACCAGGCCTGGCACGATCTTGTCGCAGATGCCGAGCGCCAGCACTCCGTCGAAGGCGTCGTGGCTCAGCGCCACCGCCGTCGCCATGGCGATCACGTCGCGCGAGAACAGCGACAGCTCCATGCCCGGCCTACCCTGGGTGACGCCGTCGCACATGGCCGGCACGCCGCCGGCGAACTGGGCGTTGGC
>CAZTMF010000337.1:0-4210 GCA_964614675.1 uncultured Caulobacteraceae bacterium
TGGCCAGCAACTGCGGCCCGGCGCAGACCAGGCTCTCCTTGTTGGCCAGGGCGATCACCGCGCCTGTCCTGGCGGCGGCCATGGTGGGCTCGAGTCCCGCGACGCCGACGATGGAGGACATCACCCAATCCGCTTCGAGCTGGGCGGCGTCGATCACCGCCTTGCGACCGGCGGCGACCTCGAGGCCCGTGCCGCTGAGGCGCTCGCGCAACTCCGCCAGCAGGCTCTCGTCGTCGATGACGACCAGTTCGGGCCGCCACTGCCGGGCCTGCTCGGCGAGCTTCTCGACGTTGCGGCCCGCGGTGAGGGCGACGATATCGACCTCGCAGGCGCCTTCCCGCTGGGCTTCCTCGAACAGCGACAGGGTCGAAGTTCCGATCGAGCCGGTCGAGCCAAGGATGCTGACGCGACGAGCGCTCATGCGGCCCATCCCGCCAGGTGGACGAGGCGCGCGACGGCGACGGCCAGGATGGCGAACATGAAGCCGTCAACGCGGTCCAGCAGGCCGCCGTGGCCCGGGATCAGATCCCCGGAGTCCTTCACTCCGAACCGACGCTTCAGGATGGACTCCACGAGGTCTCCCGCCATGGTCGCAAGCCCCCCCACGAGGCCCATCAAGATCGCGGCGCCCAGTGATAGCCGCATGTGGGATCGGAAAGCCACTGTGACCGAAGCTCCCACGGCCATAGCCACGACGAGCCCGCCGAAGAATCCCGACCAGGTCTTGTTGGGGGAGAATCGTGGCCAGAGTTTGGGGCCCCCCACCAGGTTTCCCACCGCGAAGGCCCCGATGTCGGCCGCCCAGGTCACTGCCAGCAGGAGAATGGTCCAGGCAAGGCCGTCCTGAGCGCCCAGCCGCACCCAGGTGAGGGCCAGGACCGGCCCTCCCAGGTAGAAGGCCCCGAAGGCCGCGTCGGCCGCGCGCGCGCCCACGGCCCTCGCGACCACGGCGCACGCCAGTATGGCGACGAGCAGCACGGCCCAGGCCAGATGGTAGTGGCCCAGGTAGGCGACGAACTCCGCAGCGAGCAGACCCACAGCGATAGACAGCGCGACGCCGACCGGTCGATCCCGAGCCGCCATGACGCCCCATTCATGGGCGAGCAGGGCGATGGCAGCGGCCATGACGACCAGGAATGTCCAGGAGCCGATCCAGCTGATGCTCGGTCCGACCACGGCCAGGATCGCGATTGGCGCCAATACGAACGCCGACATCGCTCTCTGCCGCAGATTGGACCAGTCGAAGCGCTTACCCCGTTGCAAGAACGTCATCGACGTCCGCTCCGCCGTAGCGTCGCTTGCGCCTCTGGTATTCGTCGACGGCGGCGCGGAGCTCGTCGGGACCGTAGTCGGGCCAGAACACGTCCTGGAATACGAACTCGGCGTAGGCCGCTTCCCAGAGCAGGAAGTTCGACAGCCGCCGCTCGCCCGAGGTGCGGACGATCAGGTCCGGCGGCGGCGCGCCGGCGGTGCAGAGCCGCGCCTCGAAGCTTTCCTCGGTCAGGTCCTCGGGCCGGGCCCGGCCAGCCCTCACCTCTTCGGCGAAGGCCCGCGCCGCATCGATGATGTCGGCGTGGCCGCCGTAGTTGAAGGCCACCTGCAGCCGGAACCGGTCGTTCTGGGCGGTGCGGCCCTCAGCGCGGTCGATCACCTCCTGAATGTCGGGGGGCAGGTCCGTGCGACGCCCGAGCACCCGAACGTTCACCCCCTCGCGCGCCAGGCGGTCGAGGTCGGAATTTACGTAGGTCTTGAGCAGGCTCATGAGGTCGGAGACCTCCTGGGCGGGCCTGCGCCAGTTCTCAGTGGAGAAGCCGAAGACCGTCAGGCGGTCTATGCCCAGATCGGGCGCGGCCTCGACAGTGCGCTTCAACGCCTGCACGCCCGCGCGGTGCCCGAAGGAGCGCGGCAGTCCCCTCGCCTTCGCCCATCGGCCGTTGCCATCCATGATGATGGCGACGTGCAGCCCGCCGCCGCCGGAATAGGAGCGCGCAGGAAAAGACGGCGGCGATATGACCTTGCTGGGCATGGCGGTCCAGGAGGGACGCGAGGGCTGCTCTGGGCGCCCGCGTCAGACCTGCATGATCTCCTGTTCCTTGGTTTTCAAGGCCTCGTCGATGCGCCGGATCGCCTCGTCAGTAAGCTTCTGGACCTCGGTCTGCATCCTGTGATGCTCGTCCTTGGTGATGACCGAGTCCTTCTCGGCCGCCTTGAGGTCGTCCATGGCGTGGTGGCGCACATTGCGGACGGCGATGCGCTGTTGCTCGGCGTATTTGCCGGCCAGTTTGGCGATGTCCTTGCGGCGGTCCTCGGTGAGCGGAGGGATCGGGATGCGAAGGTTCTGCCCCTCGACCACGGGGTTGAGACCCAATCCCGCCGACCTGATCGCCTTTTCGACCGACACCACGACGCCGCGGTCCCAGACGCTGACCATGAGCGAGCGCGGATCGGGCACGCTGACGGCGGCGACCTGGTTCAGCGGCGTGGTCGAGCCATAGGCCTCGACATGGACCTGATCGAGCAGGGCCGTCGTCGCGCGACCGGTCCTGAGGCTCGCGAACTCCTCCTTCAGAGCTGAGATGGCCTTGTCCATCCGCTCGCGATAGCGGGCCAGGACGGGTTTCTCGGTGACTGCCATGGCTCGGGATCCCTTCTATTCGCGATCGTTGCGATGTTCGGAGATGGTGGTGTGCACCCCGCCGCCTGTCATGACCTCGAGCAGCGCGCCACGCTCGCGAATGGAGAAGACCACGATCGGAATCCGGTTGTCGCGCATCAGGCTGATGGCCGAGGCATCCATGACCCTAAGGTCCTGGGCCAGGACCTCAAGATAGCTGAGGTTGTCATAACGGCGCGCGTTCGGGTCCAGCTTGGGATCGGCGGTGTACACGCCATCGACGCTGGTGCCTTTGAAAAGGGCGTCGCAGCCCATCTCGGCCGCACGTAACGCCGCCGCCGTGTCGGTGGTGAAGAACGGATTGCCGGTGCCGGCCGCGAAGATCACCACCCGACCCTTTTCCAGGTGTCGGAGCGCCCGGCGACGGATGTAGGGCTCGCAGACCGTGGCCATGGGGATGGCCGACTGCACGCGGGTGTCGACGCCGATCTTCTCCAGGGCGTTCTGCATGGCCAGGGCGTTCATCACCGTCGCCAGCATGCCCATGTAGTCGGCGCTGGCCCGCTCCATGCCGCGCGCGGCGGTGGACAGTCCGCGGAAGATGTTGCCGCCGCCGATGACCAGGCAGAGCTCCACGCCGTGCCTGACGATCTCGGCGACGTCCTCGGCGACCGCCTCGACCATCTGCATGTCGACGCCATAGCCGGCCTGGCCCATCAGCACCTCGCCGGACACCTTCAGCAGCACCCGGCGGTATCGGGGCAGGCGATGAGGCGGGCTCGTCGATTCCAGGGCCATAAGCGGTCTCTGTGCTCCGACGGGCGAAATGGCGCAAGTCCGGCGGGCGACCTGAACCCGGCGGGAACGGGAATCAAAAAGCCCGCCGCCCCGGCTTGCGGGACGGCGGGTTGGTGAGCGTGGCCTGGATCAGGCCTTGGTCATGGCCGCGACTTCGGCAGCGAAGTCGGGACCCTCGTCCTTCTCGACCCCCTCGCCGAGGGCGAGGCGGACGAAGCCCTTCACCGCGACCGGCGAGCCTAGCGTCTTGGCGGTTTCGGCCACCAGCTGCTCGACCGTCTGGTCGGGGTTCATGACGAAGGCCTGCTTGAGGAGCACGACCTCTTCGTAGAACTTGCGAAGGCGGCCCTCGACCATCTTCTCGACCACTTGCGGCGGCTTGCCGGACGCGGCGGCCTGTTCGGCGAAGATCGCACGCTCGCGCTCGACCGCCGCTTGATCCAGGTCGTCAGTCGACAGGGACAGCGGTTGGGTCGCCGCCACGTGCATGGCGATCTTGCGGCCAAGTTCCTGCAACTGGGCCTGGTCGCCCTGGCCTTCCACGGCCACCAGGACGCCGATGCGGCCAAGCTCGCCCGGAACGATGGCGTTGTGGACGTAGGTCGCCACGGCGCCGGACGCGACCCGGAAGCGGGCCGACCGACGGACCACCATGTTCTCGCCGATGGTGGCGATCAGGCCCGTGATCATGTCCGACACGGCTTCGCCGTCTGCCGTCTTGGCCGCGTTCAGGGCGTCGACGCCGCCGTCCACGTCGAGCGCCGTCTGCGCCACCTTGCGGGCGGCGTTCTGGAACAG
>CAZTMF010000338.1:0-2921 GCA_964614675.1 uncultured Caulobacteraceae bacterium
CGCGGGCACCATCGTCTGCGACGAGGAGGAGATCGTGGAGAAGCGGATCGTTTCGGGCGTGGCCTACAGCCGCGACGAGGCCAAGATCACCCTCTATGGGCTGCCGGACCATCCGGGCGTGTCGGCGAAGATCTTCGGCCAGCTGGCCGAGGCCAACGTCAATGTCGACATGATCGTGCAGTCCCACGCCAGGGGCGCCGACCAGGCCAATATGGAATTCACCGTCGGCAAGCGGGACGCCGCCCGCGCCCGCGAGATCGTGGAGAAGGCCAAGGCCGAGATCGGGTTCGACGACGTCGCCGTCGACGAGAACGTGGCCAAGGTCTCGGTGATCGGGGTCGGCATGCGCAGCCACGCCGGCGTCGCCAACACCATGTTCAAGGCCCTCGCCGACAAGCAGATCAACATCCAGGTGATCTCGACCTCGGAGATCAAGATCAGCGTGCTGATCGACGCGGCCTATACCGAGCTGGCCGTGCGCGCCCTGCACGCGGCCTACGGACTCGACCAGCTCTAGTTCGGGGTGTCAGGCGGGACGGGCTTGCTCGACGGAGTATTCGCTCGCGCTTGCAGGCTGCGGATGGGCGCGCGGGGCGGCTGAGCGAAGGGTTTATCCATCGTCTTCCTCCTCGAAGGTCTCGCGCAGCACCTTCAGGATCGCCTGCATCCGGTCCTGCTGCGGCATGGACCCGGTCTCGACCAGGAGCTCGACGCCCTCGGCGATGCGGAAGCGCAGCACATGCGAGGCGCGGCCCCAGCGCTTGGACAGCTCGGCGCGCCAGCTGGCCTGTTCGTTGCGGCCGCTCCAGATCGCCAGGGCCGCCTCGAATCCGGCGGCGCGGCCCTTCACCTCCTGTTCGAGCTCCTTGAGGTATTCCCCAATGACGCCAAGCTCGTTGCCGGCCAGCTGCATCGCCCGGATCAGCTTCAGCCGCACCAGATGGTCGTCGTCGAAGTGGGCGCCCCGGCCGCGGCCTCGCGGCGGCGGGAGCAGGCCCTCCTCCACATAGTAGCGCACCGTCCGCTCGGAGACGCCGCAGAGGGCGCCGAGTCCGCGGGCCGTGTGGCGCGTCATGTCAGGCTTGCGGGCCATTGCTGGATACTGCCAGCAAACTGGCGTATTTCAACTGGCGAGTTGTTCGTCCCGCGACGGACATCGTCCGTCCACGAAAACTTCGCCTTTGCCCCGTAGGCGAAACCCACGTGGTCGGTTACTCCCCAAGCCCGCCGCGCCGGTCTAAGAACGCGTGAACCAGGAGTGTATCGAACCATGGCCCTGCCGCCCGGCCTCGCCGTCCGCGGTCCGCGCAGTCTGCTCCGGCAGATTCGCGAAGCCATGGCCGGTGCGGGGCCGGCCCAGTCCAAGCTGAACTCGGTCGTCCGCATCATCGCCCGCTCGATGGTGTCGGAGGTCTGCTCGATCTACCTGCGCCGCGCGTCCGGCGAGATGGAGCTGTTCGCCACCCAGGGCCTGGACCCCAGCGCCGTGCACGTCACCCGCATGAAGCCGGGCGAGGGCCTGGTCGGCGAGATCATGCGCCAGGGCAGCCCGATCGCACTCTCGGACGCCCCGGCCCATCCGGCCTTCTCCTACCGGCCCGAGACCGGCGAAGACCCCTACCACGCCTTCCTGGGCGTGCCCCTGCTGCGCGGCGGCCGGTCCGTCGGCGTGCTCGTCGTCCAGAACCGCACCGAGCGGGTCTACACCGAGGACGAGATCGAGGACCTGCAGATCATCGCCATGGTCCTGGCCGAGCTGGTCGCCCAGGGCGAGCTCCTGGGGGAGACCGAGCTCAAGGACGTCGAGATCGCGCCGCACAAGCCCGAGCGGCTGCGCGGCGTGAGGCTGGCCGAGGGCATCGCCTTCGGCCAGGCGGTGCTGCACGAGGCCCCCGTCGCGCCCGAACAGCTGCTCTCCGACGACATCGCCGGCGAGGAGGAGCGGCTCAGGACCGCCATCAAGGCGCTGCAGGCCCAGATCGACCAGATGATCGAGGGCCAGCGCGGCGTCATCGGCGCTTCCTACGAGGTGCTCGAGGCCTACAGCATGCTGGCCCAGAGCCAGAGCTGGAACCATTCTCTGGAAGAGGCGGTCCATTCGGGCCTGACCGCCGAGGCGGCCGTCGAGCGGGTGCGCTCGGAGCACCGGGCGCGGCTCGGCCAGGCGCGCGACCCCTACATGCGCGAGCGGCTGCACGACCTGGAGGATCTGAACGACAGACTTCTGAGGCACTTGTCCGGCAATGCTCACGGGCCGCGCAACCTGCCCGACGACGCCATCCTGATCGCGCGCAACCTCGGACCGGCGGACCTGCTGGAATACGACCGGACCAAGCTGAAGGGCATCCTGTTCGAGGAAGGATCGGCCGCCAGCCACGCCGCCATCGTGGCGCGGGCGCTGGACATCCCCTGCGTCGGCCGCCTGCAGGGCCTGCGCGACCGGGTCTCCGAGGGCGATCCGGTGATCGTCGACGCCGACAACGGCGAGGCCTTCCTGCGTCCCCGTCCGGACGTCGTCGAAGCCATCAACGCCCGGATCCAGGTGCGCGCCCAGCAGCGCGCCGAGTTCGCGCGCCTGCGCGAGACCCGCGCCGACACCCGAGACGGCGCCCACATCACCCTGCTGATGAACGCCGGTCTGGAGATCGACCTCGACATCCTGGCGGCCACCGGCGCGGAGGGCATCGGCCTGTTCCGCACCGAGTTCCAGTTCATGGTCGCCGAGGAGCTGCCGCGGATCACCGCCCAGACCCAGCTCTATGCGCGGGTGCTGGACGCCGCGGGCGACCTGCCCGTCACCTTCCGCACCCTGGACCTCGGCGGGGACAAGGTGCTGCCCTATCTGCAGGCCGACTTCGAGGACAATCCGGCCATGGGCTGGCGGGCGGTGCGCATGGGCCTGGACCGGCCCGCCCTGCTCA
>CAZTMF010000338.1:3021-4210 GCA_964614675.1 uncultured Caulobacteraceae bacterium
GACTTCGTGTCGGTCGGGACCAATGACCTGATGCAGTACATGTTCGCCGCCGACCGGGGCAATCCGCGTGTCTCGGATCGGTACGACCCTTTGTCGCCCCCCGCCCTTCGGGCGCTCAAAACGATCTGCGACGCTTGCTCGGACACGGGAACGCCTGTTTCCGTCTGCGGAGAGATGGCCGGCAGGCCGCTTGAAGCGTTTGCTCTTCTGGGACTGGGCTTCAATCGCCTGTCGATGCCGCCGGCGGGCATCGGACCGGTCAAGCGCATGGTGCTGTCCTGCGACCGCGAAGCCGCGCGGCGCGGAATGGCATCGATCTTGAAAGGCCTCGCAGGCACCGTCCGGAACGAGGTGGAGACCTTGGCGCGCAAGCTGAATGTGACGCTTTAGCCCATTGAATTCCGAGTGCTAGGCTGATATCCACAATATTAGCTTAATAAAAGCCTGATAAGCTGTTGGGGTTGTCCTGAGGTCGCTAAACCAAGGGGCGGGTGTGAGGGCGAAAGTAGCCATGCCGCTGGATACGGGCGCGGTTACCCAGAACTTGCTGCGGTCAGCCGGCGTCGACCTGACGGAAGTCAGCGATCCGTCCGAAACCGCCATCGAAGGCGCGCTGAATATTGGCGCGGCTCTTAGAGCCATGCGCCAACGCACCGGCCGCAGCCTGCAGGATTTGTCCGACATCACCCGGATCAAGCGCGCCTATCTGGAAGCGCTGGAGGAGATGCGCCTCGAGGACCTGCCCTCGCGGCCCTTCACCATCGGCTATGTGCGCGCCTACGCCCGGACCCTGGGCCTCGACGCCGAGGCCGCGGTCGAGCGCTTCAAGCGGGATGTCCCCGGCGACACCGAGCCGCTGCGCGCCCCGGTGGGCGTGCGCAAGCACTCGGACGTGCGCATCGCCGTGTTGCTCGGCGGCGGCGCCGTGGTCGTCTCGGCGGTGCTGCTGTGGAACCTCGCCCGCCACTCGATGGCCGAGGAGACCCCGCCCCCGCCGGTCGTGCCTGAGAACGCCCAGCCGGCGGCCTCCGCCACGGCCGCGCCGGCCACGGTGGCCATCTCGGCGGCCCAGCCCGCGCCGCAGGAATCGACTCTGCCCACGCCCTACGTGACCCCGGGCCTGGACGGCTCGTCCGCGCCGGCCGCCAACGCCGGCTACGACGGCGCCATCGATCCCAAGGCCTATCCG
>CAZTMF010000339.1:0-4181 GCA_964614675.1 uncultured Caulobacteraceae bacterium
CAACATCTTCCTGCCCGGCGACGTCGATAAGTGGGACCTGCACATGCTGCACTGGACCGCCTGGGAACGGGGGGTGAAGTCTCTCTACTACCTGCGCTCCAAGTCGGTTCAGCGCGCCGCCTACGCCGGCGGCGAGGCCCTGGCCGCCATCGAATTCAAGGACGGCAAGACCGACTACGAGGAATGCCTCGCCTGCCAGTGAGGGCGATTCCCTAAGCCCGGAACTGCGGTAAGCTCGGCCCGTTAAGGGCCTTGGCAATCGCAGGGGCTGTTCCATGAGACCGATCGCGGCATTGGTGGTGCTGGCGGCTCTTTTCAGCGCCGATGTCGCCGCCGCGGCGGGCGCAAGCGCAGTCCACCACCGTTCGCCGGCGCGCCACACGGCCGCCAGACTCCACAAGGCGAGCCAGACCACTCACCGCCGCGCGCGGCAGCACCCGACCCGGACGGCGACCCTCACCGCCGCCAACCCTCCGGCCGAGATCCGCCGCGCCGCCGACACGGATGCCGAAGCGAGCGATCGTTCTGGCTGGTTCAAGTCGGAAAAGGACAGGGAGGCCGGCTGGGGCATCCACCGAGGCGGGACCCAGACCGTGGTCGGGCTCTATCAGCGGCCGCCTCAGCCCGACATCCCCGGACCCCAGACCTATCACTCCCCCGAAGGCCGCGGCGCGGCCGGCCTGTCGCTTTCCTTCAAGCTGGGGCGGTAGCGCTCCGCCAAGCTCGCGGTTGATCGCGCTCAATGCGCCAGCGGCGGGATAGGGGCATCCCATGAGGCGCAACCGGTCGCTCCATCGCGACCGGCCGGAACGACATCATGAAGAGCGCTCCTCTCGCGCTGCTCGCCCTGGCGGCTTTCGCCGTTCCGCCCGCGACGGCCTGGCCCCAGGCCGCAGCGGCGCCGGTCGCGGACGCTTCCAAAGCTTCGACGCCCTATCTCCGGCGATTTCACCGACTCCGTTTGAGAGAGTCCCGACCCAACGCGACGTCGCCGGATGCACAGCGCCCGGGTCCGGACCGGCAGTCCGACCAGCCGCTCCACCCGCCGGATCAGGCCGGCTGGTTCCAGGTTCAGGACCAGGCCGGCTGGGGCGTCGACAAGGACGGCCAGGAGACGGTCGTCGGAGTCTACCGGCGCCCGGCCCAGCCCGGTATCCCCGGCCCTCAGACCTACCACACGCCGGAAGACCGCAGCGCCGCGGGCCTGTCGCTTTCGTTCAAGCTCGGGCAATAGCTGTTCCCGACACCGGCCTGTGACCGGCGGGAGGGGACATGGTGGAGGCAAGCACGGCTGAGGCCGGCGCCATGACGACGGCCCGGCGGCTGAGGTCGATCTTCTCGGGATCGGCGGGCAATCTGGTCGAGGTCTACGACTGGTTCGCCTACGCCTCCTTCGCGATCTATTTCGCCAAGGTCTTCTTTCCGAAGGGCGACCAGACGGCTCAGCTGCTCAGCAGCGCTGCGGTGTTCCTGGTGGGCTTCCTGTTCCGGCCTGTGGGCGCCTGGTTGATGGGGCTCTATGCCGACCACAAGGGACGCCGGGCGGCCCTGGTGCTGTCGATCTCCCTGATGTGTCTGGGCTCGCTGATCATCGCCCTTTGCCCGGGCTATGCGGTCATCGGCGACGCCGCGCCGACAATCCTGGTGATCGCGCGGATCCTGCAGGGGATCAGCATGGGCGGAGAGTACGGCGCCAGCGCCACCTACCTCTCGGAGATGGCCGGCCGGAAGCACCGCGGCTTCTGGTCGGGGGTCTTCTACATGACCCTGATCCTGGGCCAGCTGGGCGCGGCCCTGATGCTGAACCTGCTGCATTGGGTGATGCCGGGCGATCAGATCCAGGCCTGGGGCTGGCGCATCCCGTTCTTCGTGGGCGGGGCCCTGGCGGTGGCGGTGTTCTGGATCCGACGCGGCATGGACGAGACCCCGTCCTTCGCGCGCAAGGGCGCCGAGCGCGCCTCCACCCTGATGCTGTTCGCCAAACACCCGCGCGCCGCCCTGACCGTCATCGGCCTGACCGCCGGCGGGACGCTGACCTACTATGTCTACGGCGCCTACACCCAGCAGTTCCTGATCAACACCTCGGGCTTCTCCAAGCCGGCGGCGGCGGCGATCAACACCGGCACACTGGCGCTGTTCATCATCTGCCAGCCCTTCTTCGGCGCCTTGTCGGACCGCATCGGGAGACGGCCCCTGCTGATCGCCTTCGGCGTGCTGGGCTCTCTCACCGCCTGGCCGATCCTTTCGACCCTGGCCCACACCCACGACTTCTGGACGGCCTTCGGCCTAGTGATGGCGGGCATGCTGATCGTCTCGCTCTACACCTCGATCAACGCCATCGTGAAAGCCGAGCTGTTCCCCACCGAGGTTCGCGCCCTGGGCGTCGCCCTGCCCTATTCCATCGCCAACGCCATCTTCGGCGGCGGCGCGGAATATGTGGCCCTGTGGTTCAAGCAGGCCGGCCACGAGAGCGGCTTCTTCACCTATCTGACGGTGATGATCCTGGTGTCGCTGGCGGTCTACGTCTGGATGCCCGACACGCGGAAGACCAGCCGGATCGTGGAGGACTAGGCCGGCAGCTGGTAGCCGATGGCGGACTCGACCTCGATGGTTTTCATCACCGCCGGGCGGGCCATCATCCGGTCGTAGTGCCGGGTGAGGTTCGGGAAGTCGCCGGGGCCCACGTCCAGCGAGCCGCGGAAGCGCCAGAACAACCGGAACAGGTGGATGTCGGCGATCGAATAGTGGTCGCCCACCGCCCAGTCCGAACCGCCGAGCATGTCGTCGAGCATCTGGTAGGCGGCCCTTGCGGCCTCCAGGCCCTGCTTGCGCACGGGATGGACGGTCGAGGCCAGGAACGACATCCAGGCCAGCACCTGCGCCTGGCCGACCAGGTCGCCCGGCAGGAGGCCCGCCTCGGGATGGGCGCGGGCGAGATAGGTCAGGATGGCCAGGACCTCCGTGATCGGACGGCCGTCCACCACCAGCACCGGAACCTTGCCGGCGGGATTCAGCGCCAGGAATTCGGGGGTCCGGGTCTCGAGGTTGTGGAATGAGACCGGCCGGGGCTCAAAGGGCGCGCCGATCTCGCGCAGGGCGATGTGCGGCGCCATGGAGCTGGAGCCGGGCGCGAAATAGAGGGTCAGCATGGCCTCAGTCCTCGAAGGGGAAGCGCTCGGCCCAGAAAGCCTGGAGCCGGGGATCGGCGTCCACGCGGCCGACCACCTCGGTCATCTTCGGCGCCTCGCGGGCGAAGCGCTCGCGGCGCGGGGTCCAGCGCGACATCACCGTCACATAGAGGTCCAGCACCCCGAGCTCGTCGCCAAGCAGGTAGCGGCCGGGTGAGACCTGCGAATCCATGATCCGCCAGCATTCGGCGATCCGCTCGGCGGTCCGCGCCTTGATCAGCTCGGCGGCCGCCTCGTCGGCGGCCAGGCGCATGGGATCGTCGCGGATCCAGTAGAGCGAATAGATCGACGCCGGCAGGAAGCTCATCCAGCGCAGATAGGCCGCCCTCTGGGGATCGCCGACCGGCGGGGCGAGCCTCGCCTCGGGATGCTGCTCGGCCAGCCACATCAGTATGGCCGCGCTCTCGGTCAACACCTCGCCGGACGGCAGGACCAGGGCCGGGATCTGGCGCATGGGATTGACCATGCCGACCTTGTCCCGCTCCGCCTCGCTCTCCCAGACGATCGCCTCGACAACCTCGTAGGGCAGTCGCAGCAGGGTCAGGGCCGCCTCGATGGGGACCGATCCGCCGCCCTTGGCCCCGTAGATCACATATGGCTTATCCACAGCTCCATCCCCACATATTGTCCGGCCGCGACCGACTGACCTCTAGATATGGTGAACCAGTCGTTCACTATGGCGATGCGAGCATCCACGAGTCGCAACGCCGCCCGCCAGGACGAATGTCATGACCACGCCCAGCCTGCTCACCCCTTCCCACGCCTACAAGCCCTTCCGCTATCCCTGGGCTTACGACTTCTGGAAGCGCCAGCAGCAGGTCCACTGGATGCCCGAGGAAGTGCCTCTGGGCGAGGACTGCAAGGACTGGGCGGCCAACCTCGACGACGCCGAGCGCAACCTGCTCACCCAGATCTTCCGATTCTTCACCCAGTCGGATGTCGAGGTGAACGACAACTACATGGAGCGCTACGCGCGGGTGTTCAAACCGACCG
>CAZTMF010000340.1:0-4181 GCA_964614675.1 uncultured Caulobacteraceae bacterium
AACAAAACGACGATTTGCTGCGCGAGAAGACCATCCTGCTGCAGGAAATGCAGCATCGGATCGCCAACAGTCTCCAGATCATCGCCAGCGTGCTCCTGCAGAGCGCCAGCCGGGTCCCTTCGGAAGAGGTCCGCAGCCATCTTCACGACGCGCACAGCCGGGTGATGTCCGTCGCTGCGGTCCAGCAACAACTTGCGGCGACGAGGTTGGGCGAAGTCGGCGTGCGCGCCTATTTCATCGATCTCTGCCGCAGCATCGGCGCCTCGATGATCGCCGACCCCGAGCAGATCTCGCTGGACGTGGTGGTCGACGACAGCGTCGCCAGCTCGAACATTTCCGTAAGCCTGGGTCTCGTCGTCACCGAACTGGTGATCAACGCCCTGAAGCATGCATTCCCGCACCACCGCCACGGGAAGATCATCGTCGACTATCATTCGGATGGGCCCGAGTGGAAGCTGTCGGTGCGCGACGATGGAGTCGGAATGCCGTCCGATCCGGCGAGCGCCAAGCCCGGCCTCGGGACGGGGATCATCGAGGCGATCGCACGGCAGCTCGACGCCCAGGTCCAGGTCGCCGGAGCAAATCCGGGGACGACGGTGTCGATCATCCACTCGGCGGCGGCGGCCCCGGACGTCGCTTCCGTGGCCGCCGTGTGAGTTCAGCGGGAAGCCTGGTCGCCCAGCGATGCTTTCGCTGGCGCCGTCTCGGGGGTGATCACCGACTTGTCGATTCCCTGGACGCCGCCGAAGGTGATGATGTTGCCGGCCATGGTCGCGACGACGATCGAGGTCTGATCTTCCGAAAGCTTGTAGCCCTTGATCTTCCACTTCTTGCCCATGAAGGGCTGGTAGGTCTCGACCCATAGGGTGCTCCGCGGGTCACGCGCGCGCCCGCTCGCCACGTCGTGCAGCATCAGATCGACCGCGCCTGCGGTCTCGTGGGCAAAGGTGTCCTTGAGCGCCTGGCCGCCGTTCGCCGTCAGGCCGTTGTCGCCTCCGAACGGGACCGGTTGGGTGGTGCAGCAGATATACCGTGTCGTCCAAGAGGCCCCTCCCGATCGACCAGGCTTGTAGGACGCCTTGAGGAAGACATGGACGACCACGTCCTCCTTGTTGACGAAAGAGATCACTGCGTAGGGCGTGACCGTAAGGGAGGGGGAGTCGGGATTGAAAGCCGATGTGAAGGCCTGACCGTACTTGCCCGACTTGAACACGTCGCCAGTGATGTCGGTCGCCTGTTGCGCCAAATCGACGTGCAGGACGTCTTCGGTGTTTCCGACCTTCTCCTTGGTGGCTTCTGAATTGGCCGCACACTGGACGAGCATGCCGGCCACGCCGAAGAGGATTCCCACCCCCTTCTGAAGTCCCGAAACGACGATGTTGCTGTTGGGCGGCCGATAGGCGCCCAGCGGCAGATCGACCATGCCCGACGGGCCCTTGTTCGAGAAGACGACCGCGATCGGCTGGGGCGAGGCGGGCTCTGTTGGCGGAGCCTGGGCCTGAGCCTGAGCCGCGGCGCTCTGCGACAGAATGAGCGGCGCGATCAGCCAGCACGCCGAAAACACGCGTGAGAAAAGCGACATAGTCCCCCCCGACCTGAAGCTCGACCGCAATCGCTAGAGCAAGGCCTGGGCACGATCAACCGGAAGAGGAGGCGACCACCCGTCGGCCGCATCGGCGATCAGGCGAGCGCGAGCGCCCGGGCATAGACCTCTGCGTCCACATTCCCGCCTGAGGCCACAACCAGGGCGGTGCGGCCGTCCAGCGCCGCCTTGCCCGAGAGCACCGCCGCCAGGGCCACCGCCCCGCCGGGCTCAAGCACGATCTTCAGATGCCGGAAGGCGAAGGCCATGGCGGCCAGGGCCTCTTCGTCCGTCGCCGCATAGCCGCCGGAGACCAGCCGCCCGTTGATGGCGAAGGTCAGCTCGCCCGGCTGGGCCGCCAGGAGGGCGTCGCAGAGGCTGGGGCCGGGGGGCTTCAGGGCGATGCGCTCGCCGGACTCCAGGCTCAGCCGATGATCGTCGTAGCCGTCCGGCTCGGCCGAGAAGAGCCGGGTCCCCGGCGACAGGGCCTCGAACGTCAGGCCGATGCCGGCGAGCAGGCCGCCGCCGGACGCCGGGCAGATCAGCACCTCCGCGGCGGCCCCGGCCTCGGCCAACTGGTTCGCCGCCTCCAGGCCGACCGTCCCCTGCCCCGCGATCACATGGAAATCGTCGTAGGAGGGCACGACCACCGCCCCGCGCTCCTCCCCGATCCGCGACGCGATCGTCTCGCGGGACTCGGTGAAGCGGTCGTAGAGCACGACCTCGGCGCCGAACCCCCGGGTGGCCTCGACCTTCATCCTCGGCGCGTCGGACGGCATGACGATCACCGCCGGAACACCCAGCATCCTCGCCGCCGCCGCGACGCCCTGGGCGTGATTGCCCGAGGAGAAGGCGACGACGCCCCTGGGCCGCTCGGCCTCGGTCAGCCTGACCAGCCGGTTGTAGGCGCCTCTGATCTTGAACGAGCCGGTGCGCTGCAGGCACTCGGCCTTGACGAACACGCGTCCCCGGGCCGCCGCGTCGAGGGCGTCGTTGCGCAGCAGGGGCGTCCTGACCGCCACGCCCTGAAGCTTGCGGGCGGCGTCTTCCACATCGGCGAAGGTCGGCAGGTTCACGCGGCGTCTCCGGTGCGGCGGGCGGCGAGCACGAGGCCGGCCGGCGTCTCGACCAGGCCCCCGTCGAGCCCGAATACCCCGCGCAGCACCTCGGCCGAAAGCGCCTGGTAAGGCGGCCCTTCGGCGACGACGCGACCCCGGTCCAGCACCACCAGCCGGTCACAGGCGCGGGCGGCCAGGGAGAGATCGTGCAGAGTGAGGACCACGGCGGCCCCCGATCTCGCCTCGCCGCGCATCAGCTCGAGCGCCAGGAGCTGGGCGTCCGGATCGAGGCCGGCCGCCAGTTCGTCGGCCAGCAACAGCGGCGCGCGGGCGGTCAGGAGGCGCGCCAGCAGGACCCGCGCGCGCTCTCCGCCCGACATGTCGAAGACGCCGCGCCCGGCGAGATGGGCCAGGCCAACTTTGGTCAGGGCGTCGAAGGCGAGTTCCTCGGCGCGCGCCTGCGGGGCGTTGATGGCCCCGAGGCTCGCCACGCGGATCGCCGGCACGTTCCAGGCAAGCCGCCGCTCCTGCGGCATATAGGCGGCGCGGCGGGCGAGCTCGGCCGGAGACAGCCGGCGCACGTCCTCGCCCCCCAGCCGCGCCTGGCCGGCGGCGAGAGCCTGCAGCCCCAGGGCGGCGCGGATCAGGGTGGTCTTGCCGGCGCCGTTGGGGCCCACGACCCCCACGACCTCGCCCTCCTCGACGCTCAGACTCACGCCATCCAGGACGACCTCGCGGCCGAGGCGGACCGCCACATCCTTGTACTCCAGCCGGACCGTCATGCCCGCCAGCTCCGGGAGGCGCGCCAGGCGATCAAGGCGAAGACGGGGGCTCCGAACAGGGCGGTGAGGACGCCGAGCTTCAGCTCCACCTCCGACGGGATGATCCGGCCGATCAGATCGGCCAGCACCAGCAGAAGCGCCCCGGCCAGCGCCGACGGCAGCAGGATTCGGCCGGGCTCATTGCCGGCCCCGGCGCGGACCATGTGCGGGGCGGCCAGTCCTACGAAGCCGATGATCCCGGCCATGGCCACCGCCGACCCGGTCAGAAGCGCCGCGCCCGCCACCGCGGCCGCCCTGAGGCGCGGCATGGGAAGGCCGAGCGTGGCGGCGGTCTCCTCGCCCAGGGTCAGGGCAGTCAGCCCGCGCGCGGCGTAGGCGCAGAGGCCGGCTCCGAGCGCCATGGGCGGCAGGGCCCAGGCGAGGTCGCGCCAGCTGCGGTCCTCCACCGAGCCCATCAGCCAGGACAGCACCTCGGCGGTGGCGATCGGCGAGGGCGAAAGGTTGAACACCAGCGCCGTCAGGGCCCCGCCCATGGCCGACAGGGCGACGCCGAACAGGATCAGGGCCTCGGGCTCGCGCAGGCGCGCGGCCAGGGCCGACAGGACCGCGCCCGCAGCCAGGGCGCCGACCAGAGCCGCTCCCTCGACCGCCCCGGCGGACGCCGCCAGGCCCAACGCCAGGACAATCGACGCCCCCAGACCGGAGAAGGCCGAGACGCCCAGCACCGCCGGATCCGCCAGGGGGTTGCGCAGCAGGCCC